>NZ_LUKH01001345.1:0-1096 GCF_001593695.1 Leisingera sp. F5
ATGCCGAAAAGGCGCGGCTGGAGAAAACGCTGGGTAAGCTGGCCAAGGAACTGGGGGGGCTGCGCGGACGGCTGAACAACCCGAAATTCGCGGCCTCGGCCCCGGAAGATGTGGTTGCCGAAGCCCGCGAGAACCTCCGCCTGCGCGAGGAAGAAGAAGCCAAGATCAAGGAAGCCCTGGCGCGCCTGGCTGAGATCGGCTGAGCCGGCTGTTAAGCATGTTTCAAACGCCCGCCCTCTCCGGCGGGCGTTTTGCATTCCGTGGCAAACCATTGAACCGGGCGCAAATTCCCGCGGAACGGGGAAATTCTTAACAACCGCCCCATTGTCATTGCCGCGCTTTTGTATCAGCCTGCACTCAACCATAAAAAGAAGGGAGGCCGCAGCCCATGCCCAAAGGATACTGGGTGGCCCATGTAGATGTGCAGGACATGGAGCGCTATGAGGACTATAAGAATGCAGCCAAACCAGTGCTGGCCGAGTTCGGTGCAAAGTTCCTGATCCGCGGCGGCGAGCGCGAGGTACGCGAAGGCGCGTTCCGATCGCGCACTGTTGTCCTTGAATTCAAGGATTTCGAAACTGCAAAAGCCTGCTATGATTCCATGGCTTATCAGGACGCCAAGGCCTTTCGCGATCTGGTCTCGTCGGGTGATATGCAAATCATCGAAGGGTACGGCGGTTAACCCGCCCGCCCAGCCGCTTTGACCGAGGTCTGCTGATGCCGCTGCTTAAGAAATTCTTCCAAGCGTTCCGCCCGACTGAGCGCCCCGGATTGCCGGACCCGGATGCCGAATTGGCCCTGGGTGCCCTGCTGGTGCGGGTGGCGCAGTCCGACCGCGATTACCAGCTGGAGGAAATCAGCCTGATCGACCGGATCCTGGCCCGGCTCTACCAGCACAATGCGATCGAGGCCGCCAAGGTGCGCGCCACCTGCGAAAAGCTGCATGCTGCGGCGCCGGAAACCGACACCTTCGGGCGGCTGATCCGCGAGACCACCGGGCTGGAGGAACGGCTGGCGGCGATGGACGCGCTGTGGGAGGTGGTGCTGGCCGACGGCAACGAGCACGCGGGCGAAGTCACCATCGTCGAAGAGGCCC
>NZ_LUKH01001346.1:0-1095 GCF_001593695.1 Leisingera sp. F5
ATTGATGCGCTCCAGATGGGCCTCTTCTTTCCCGATGGTCAGCACCTCAATGATCTGATGGTCGCGGCGGTTGCGGTCCAGCGCCCATTTCATTCCGAACAGCGCCAGCAGCAGGAAGGGCAGCAGCCCCCACAGCAGAAAAGACCCCAGAACGGGTATCAGCGGCACGCAGATCAGTGCCGCAGTCAGCCCCAGGAACCGCACATAGCCATGGGGCGGTAGCGATTGATGCGGCCAGAGGTGCAGCTCGCGCTCGGCGCCGTGCTGCGGACGGGTCCAGTTGTAGGGCATCTGTTCAACGCCTGTTGACGAAAATGGGTTCTATTAAATGATGTGCCGGAAATGTGGGATTTCCACTGCGGGTTTTTACCGCGGAGCGTGCGTATGAAAAAGGCCCCGGTGCATCTGCGCCGGGGCCTTTTATTGATGTCAGTATCGCAACCGCTTAGTGTGAATGCGAGCGGTCCCAGTCTTCCTGCTTGGGCAGGATTTCAAAGGTATGCTCAGGCGGCGGAGAGGGCAGGGTCCACTCCAGCGTGTCCGCGTATTCGTTCCAATAGTTGTTCTGGGTAATACGGGCGCCGCGCAGCAGCGAATAGATCACCACGCCGAAGAACAGCAGGAAGGATGCAAAGGACAGAAACGCGCCGTACGACGAGATCTTGTTCCAGTAAGCAAAGCCTTCCGGATAGTCGATGTACCGGCGCGGCATGCCCTGACGGCCCAGGAAGTGCTGCGGGAAGAAGGTCAGGTTGGCGCCGATGAAGAACATCCAGAAGTGGATCTGGGCGCCCAGCTCGTTGTACTGGCGGCCGGTCATCTTGCCGAAGTAGAAATAGATGCCCGAGAAGATCGCGAAGACAGCACCCAGCGACATCACATAGTGGAAGTGCGCAACCACATAGTAGGTGTCGTGATACGCGCGGTCCACGGAGGCCTGCGACAGCACCACGCCGGTCACACCGCCGACGGTGAACAGGAACAGGAAGCCGAAGGCGAACATCATCGGGGCTTTGAACTCGATCGAGCCGCCCCACATGGTGGCGATCCAGGAGAACACCTTCACGCCCGTTGGCACCGCGATCACCATGGTGG
>NZ_LUKH01001347.1:0-1095 GCF_001593695.1 Leisingera sp. F5
GTGGTTAACATGGCTGGCCCAGACCCAGCGCACCCGGTGGCCCAAGCGGTGCACCCAGTAATAGCGCAGATCGTCCAGCACAAAACACACCAGCACGGCCCAAAGAGAAGTGCCCATGTCCAGCGGCGTGATCTGCCAAAGCAGCATCAGGAGCCCCCAGGCGACAAAGCCCAGCAGCAGCCCTTCGGCAACGCTGCCCGCGCCCATGATCAGCGAGGTGACGGCATCGCGCGTCTCATACCGCCCGCCGCGTTTCTTCAGGGCGATCCACAGGAGTTCGGCCAGAATGGCGGCGATGAAGAACGGCACCGCCAGCTGGGTCACGTCAGGATAGGATATCTGTCCGGTCATGCGGCCTCCTCGGCGGCGGCGATCAGCGCCTGCCAGTGTTCGCGCTCGGCGCTTGTCAGTGCCAGAGTCAGGCCCGGAGCGCTGAAGTCGTTGAAGTCAAACTGCAAACCGGCCGAAACCGGGGACACAGCCGCGCCGTTCAGATGCCGGGCCACGGTATCGGCGCCAAAGGACCAAACCAGGCCCGCGCCGCTTTGGGCTGCGATCAGCGCGGCATGGCCGTCTGCCGCGGGCCGCACTTGGCGGATACTGTCGCCGGGGCAATGCCGCAGCCAAGCATCGCGCGCACTGGCTTGTGTCAGCACGGTGCGTTCTGACCGTCCCGTCAGATGCAGAATTGCGGCAATTGCGGATATCCCGCCCGCAACCAGGGCCAGCAGCAGTTCAAGCGGCATTGTCTCCTCCCGCAAGTTAGACTGGCGGGCGGGCTGACAGCTGTCAAAGGTGGCGTGGGGTCAAGCGGATCTTGCCCGGCCGGCAGGGCAGGGACTGTGAGCCGCCCGCGGGCGGGTCTTGCCTAAACCGCCGCTGCTGCGCGTTTCGGTGGTGCCAGGACTTGCATTTGCACCACTTGCTCGACAAAGGGCACCAGCCCTTCGGGCCCCGACGTGCGGTCCTTCAGATGGATGCAGACATCGGGTCTGAGCGCGGCAATGATGCCAATCAGGTCGCCGCGGATCTGATCGTCCAGGCCGGCCCCCATGATTACGCATTCGATGCGCGGTTCCGTTTCCAGCTGGCGCA
>NZ_LUKH01001348.1:0-1095 GCF_001593695.1 Leisingera sp. F5
CGCTCGCGCTCCAGATCGTTGCTGTCCATGGCGCGTTCCGCCACAGCCTGATTTTCGCGGAAGGCGCCGGATTGTTTCAGCAGCTCGTCGACCAGGGTGGTTTTGCCGTGGTCAACGTGAGCAATGATCGCAATGTTGCGCAAGTCCATGACGTTCGCCTTTGTAAGGAAGTTGGGCCGCGCATAGCCCGAACCCCGCACAAAGGCCAGAGGAAATCCGTCCAAAGAAGCCGCAAATGCGGATCAGTGGGCGGAAGACTTGGAAAACAGGTGAATGATAATGATGCCGGACATGATCAGCACCATGCCGATCACGGCTGGCAGATCCAGCTTCTGGCCAAAAACAATGAAGGCAATAACCGCTATCAGCAGGATGCCAAGACCCGACCAGATCGCATAAACAATCCCCACTGGCATGAACTTGAGCGTCAGCCCCATCATGTAAAAGGAAAACGCATAGGCGACCAGAACGATCAGCGACGGTCCAAGTTTGCTGAACTGCTGACTGGCCTGCAGGGCCGTTGTGCCAATGGTTTCTGCTGCAACCGCAATAATCAGGTAGATATAGTGAACCGGCATCTCTGCCTCCGTATACGCGTTTTGCCCGGCCTCCGGCGGAGCAGTGTTCCTATCTCCGGTACCGTATTCAATGCAGTGCAGGAAGTCCCAATGCGTCACTGTTTGCCTTGTTTTCGGCCGCCGCGGCAGTGAACAGATGACTGTGCGCAGATACGCTGTATTAAAAATCTGATCTGTTTTAGGGGAATGTTCCAATTACAGCGATTAGATCGGAAAATAAATCCTGATCGGATCTTCAACACAAGGAGCGACATATGTGCCGCTGGGCTGCCTACACCGGTACCAAGGTCTTTTTGGAAGACATCATTTCCACCCCGGCGCATTCACTGATTGCACAAAGCCAGAAGGCGGTTGAATGCAAGACCGCAACCAATGGTGACGGGTTCGGCATTGCCTGGTACGGGCAGCGGACCGAGCCGGGGCTCTACCGGGATGTCTACCCGGCCTGGTCGGACTGTAATCTGCGTGCGCTGGTGAGCCAGGTTCAATCCGGTCTTTTTCTGGCGCATGTGCGGGC
>NZ_LUKH01001349.1:0-1094 GCF_001593695.1 Leisingera sp. F5
GCTTGCGGTGACAACTTCATCCGGCTCATCCGCGGTGGTGCCTGAATAGCGTAGCAGCAGATCGAAAATCACCCGGTCCTGCGCGACATAATCAAGATGTGGTGCAAGCCGGGCGGTCAGTTCAGCAACGTCCGAAGGGGCATTTGCGGTTTCCATCCCGTCAAGCAGCCGTGTCACTTCCTCCCCGATCAGGACGGCCAGCAGCCCGTCCTTGTCCTTGAAATGGGCAAACAGGGTGCCCTTTGCGACGCCGGCGCGGGCAACCACATCTTCAACCCGCAATCCGCTATAGCCCTGATCCTGGACGATAGCGGTTGCAGTGCTGAGCAGTTTTGCGCGGGTTTCCAGCCGCCGCTTCTGTGGTGCGCGTGTCATGCTTCATCCTCACGGGTTCGTTACTGACCGCGGTCACTTTTACAATTGACCGCGGTCATTTTTTTTCAATAAAGTGACCGCGGTCAACTTAACTCATGGAGAATGGCATGTCTGCCCGAAAAATACTGATCTTGAACGGCCATCCGGCTGAGAACACTTTCACGCAGGCGCTATGCAAAGCCTACGCATCCGCAGCAGAAGGTGCAGGGCATATTGTGCGCATGCATAATCTGTCTCAATTGGAGTTTGATGCAGATTTCGGCCAGGCCGGGTTTTCCGGTGCAAAGAGGCTGGAGCCCGAGATCGAAACAGTGCTTTCAGACTTTGAATGGGCGGAGCATATGGTCCTCGCCTTTCCGCTGTGGTGGGGCGGGATGCCGGGGAAACTGAAGGGGTTGTTTGACCGCATTCTGCTTCCCGGCCGCACGTTTGATCCGCGCACTGTGACCGATGGCCTGCCGAAACCGCTTTTGGCCGGAAAATCGGGCCGGGTGCTGGTGGCGTCGGACACGCCACCTGACCTAATGGAGCAGTTCTATGCCAATGCAGCGCATGTTCAGGTAGAGCGCCAGATTATGAATTTCGTGGGAATTGATCCGGTGGAGACCTGCCATTTCGGTGCATTGCAAGGGTCAAGTGCGGATGAGCGCGCAGCCTGGCTGAGCACCGCGTCGGAGCTTGGCGCCTTAGCTGCATAATCGTCTGAAACAGCCATGAAA
>NZ_LUKH01001350.1:0-1093 GCF_001593695.1 Leisingera sp. F5
GCCCGCAGGGTGTGATTGCCGCAGAGCGGATGATCGAAGAGATCGCCTATGCCCTGGGCAAGGACCCGCTGGATGTCCGTAAGGTCAACTTCTATGGCGAGGAAGGCCGCGACCTGACGCCTTACCATCAGAAGGTGGAGGACAATATCCTCGACCGGCTGATCGGGGAGCTGGAAGAAAACGCCGAGTACCGCAAGCGCCGGGAAGAGATCATCGCCTTCAACAAGGAGTCGAAGATCATCAAGAAGGGCATTGCCCTGACCCCTGTGAAATTCGGCATCTCCTTCACCGCGACCTGGTACAACCAGGCGGGCTCGCTGATCCATGTCTACAACGACGGCTCGATCCACCTGAACCACGGCGGTACCGAGATGGGGCAAGGCCTGAATACCAAGGTCGCGCAGGTTGTGGCTGATGCCTTCCAGGTGGATTTTGAGCGCATCAAGATCACCAAGACCACCACCGAGAAGGTGCCGAACACCTCCGCCACTGCGGCCTCTTCGGGCTCGGACCTCAATGGCATGGCGGCGCTGGATGCGGCGGAGCAGATCATTGCCCGGCTGAAAAAATTTGCCGCGGAGAAGTGGGCAGTCGCTGAAGATGATGTCGAATTCCTGCCCAACCGCGTGCGAGTCGGCTGCGAAGAGATCCCCTTCGACACGCTGGTGAAGGCGGCCTATATGGCCCGCGTGCACCTGTCGGCGGCGGGTTTCTACAAAACCCCGGAAATCCACTGGGACCGCGCGGCGGGCAAGGGGCAACCGTTCTTCTACTACGCCTATGGCGCGTCCTGCTCGGAAGTGTCCGTCGACACGCTGACCGGCGAATACCGGGTGGAGCGCACCGACATCCTGCATGATGTCGGCCGCTCGCTGAACCCGGTTCTGGACAAGGGCCAGGTCGAAGGCGCGTTCATTCAGGGCATGGGCTGGCTGACCACCGAGGAGCTGTGGTGGGACGGCGAAGGCCGGTTGCGCACCCATGCGCCCTCGACCTACAAGATCCCGCTGGCCTCTGACCGGCCGCGCATCTTCAACACCCAGCTGGCCCAATGGTCGGTGAACAAGAAGCGCACCATCAAACGGTCCAAAGC
>NZ_LUKH01001351.1:0-1093 GCF_001593695.1 Leisingera sp. F5
ATCCGCATGTGTACCGAATCATCCTGTTCGATCAGCGCGGCTGCGGCCGCTCACGCCCCTATGCGTCCTGCGAGGACAACACCACCTGGCATCTGGTTGCCGATATGGAGCTGATTCGCCGCCAGCTGGGCATCGATAGCTGGATCCTGTTCGGCGGCAGCTGGGGAGCGACACTGGCGTTGATTTACGCCCAGACCCACCCCAGCCGGGTCCAGCAGATTATCCTGCGCGGCGTGTTCCTGATGACCAAGGCTGAGCTGGATTGGTTCTATGGCGGCGGTGCCGGCAAGTTCTGGCCCGAAACCTGGGTCAAATTTGTCTCGCTGATCCCGGATGCAGAGCGCAGCGACATGATCGCCGCCTATCACAAGCGGCTGTTTTCCGGCGATCTGGATGAAGAAGTACGCTATGGCCGGGCCTGGTCCGCCTGGGAAAACGCGTTGGCGTCGGTGCATTCCAACGGCCAGAGCGGCGAAAGCCCCGGCGATTATGCACGTGCCTTTGCCCGGTTGGAGAACCACTATTTCATCAATAGCGGTTTCCTCGATTACGACGGCCAGATCCTCGCCAATATGGACCGGATCTCTCATATCCCCGGCGTTATTGTGCAAGGGCGTTACGATATGATTTGCCCGCCGTCTTCGGCTTGGCGCTTGAATGAGCTGTGGCCAAATGCGGAGTTGAAGATGGTGCGCAATGCCGGCCATGCTTTGTCGGAGCCGGGAATCAGCGCTGAGCTGGTGCGGGCGATGGACCGGATTGCAGGAGAGCTTGTGCCATGACGCGCATTGACCGCCGCGCGCTGTTCACCTCGGGTGCTGCTGCAGCCCTGCTGGCGGCGGCTGGCGGAGCCGTAAATGCATCGCCCAAGGCCGGTGGCGCGCTGCGTCTTGCGGTTCCCCGCGACGGCGGGCTTTTGGAACAGGCCGCACGTTACGCGGTCTATGACACGCTGACAGAAATTGCGCCTGATGGTTTGCTGCGCGGAGAATTGGCTACAGGCTGGCATTCGACGCCGGACGCCAAAACCTGGACCTTTGATTTGCGTGCAGGCGTGGATTTTCATGACGGCTCACTGCTGACAGCAGAGGAT
>NZ_LUKH01001352.1:0-1091 GCF_001593695.1 Leisingera sp. F5
TTGTTTACCGAGGTGCGCAATTTCTATGCGAAGGTGCTTAAGCGGGAGACCGAAGAGGGCATCACTCCGGAGGACAGCGCGCTATACCTGCTCGATTGGCTGAACAGCCAGGGCTATGAGAACTACCACGAGTTTGCCGCCCACGCTCTGAGCCAGGAACTGATCTCCCGCGACAAGGGCCTGAACCAGCCGCCCAACGCCCGGATCCAAGAGCTGACGGGCATGCTGCGCAACGCTGAAACCCTGGTGGAAGAGACCGAAGGGCTGATCACCGATTTCGATGCAATGCACACGATCCCGCATAACCTGCGGGTGCTGGCCTCGCGGATTGAACCATCGGGCGGCCCGGTCACGGTGCTGTCGCAGAACTACGGCTCGATGTCACGCGAGATGTCGGATTGGTTCGGCGCCCATGTGATGGGTGAGAACAGCAATTTTGCCAAGATCAAGGCTTCGGTGAACAGCAGCCTGTTTGTCGAAGGCATGGCGCGCATCCTGATCGAATGCGACAACCA
The DNA here is from genome assembly GCF_001593695.1 of Leisingera sp. F5. NCBI lineage: Bacteria > Pseudomonadati > Pseudomonadota > Alphaproteobacteria > Rhodobacterales > Roseobacteraceae > Leisingera > Leisingera sp. F5. The sequence goes on from NZ_LUKH01001352.1 coordinate 516, forward strand.
GCTGCAACAGGAACGTCGCGATCTCGGCGAGCCCGACATGGAAACCGAACGCGGCATCCTGGCCGATCTGGCCAAGGACCAGGTCAAGCGGTCGCAAAACGGTATGAGAGAAGTCGACGAAGAAGCCGCGCGCATCACCAGCGCCTGCCAGATCATGCACCGGCACTTCCTTGGTCTCAGCTCCACCCGGGTGCTGCTCAAAATCGAAAGCGCACGGCTGACCGATTCCGGCGAAACACTGGCTGATATCATCGACCAGCTGGGCGGTTTTCAGGAACGGATTTCGCGGCGGCTTGACCGGATCGGAAAGCTGAGCGAAGAGATCCGCCTGCTCGAACAATAGCCGGCCCGAAAAGCAACAAGCCCGACCGAAAACCCATCAATGATTGCTGCTGGCAGGCACCGTATTGCCGTAACAGCCCGCCGCGGCCGGCAAAGCCATTGCCAAGGCCCCGGCAGGCTTGCGATACCTAAAACATGGAAGAGTTTTTTTACCAAGCAACCATTTATCTGGGCGCCGCAGTCATTGCGGTGCCTCTGGCTGCGCGCCTTGGGCTTGGCTCGGTTCTAGGATAC
>NZ_LUKH01001353.1:0-1091 GCF_001593695.1 Leisingera sp. F5
CTCTCAAGGTGCCCTTCGACCTGCTGGTCACCGGAGTGGGCGGCACCGGTGTTGTCACCGTCGGCGCGTTGATCACAATGGCGGCACACCTGGAAGGCAAAGGATCAAGCGTGCTGGATTTCACCGGCTTTGCGCAGAAGTTCGGAACTGTCCTCAGCTACATCCGGCTGTCCAAAGAACCCGGCACCTTGAACCAGGTGCGCATCGAACAGGGCGGCGCGGATGCGGTTATCGGCTGCGACGTGGTGGTCAGTTCGGCGCCCAAGGCCTCGGCCCATTACCGCGCAGGCACCAAGGTGGTGCTGAACCGGGCTGAAATGCCCACTGGCGATCTGGTGCTGCGCCGCGATGCCGATCTGTTGGCAGGCCTGCGGGAAAGAACCATTGCCGAGGCCGTCGGAGAGCAAAACCTATCCGGTTTCAACGCCAATGAGGCCGCGGAAACAATGCTGGGCGACGCTGTGCTGGCAAATGTCATGATGCTGGGTTTTGCCTGGCAGCAAGGGCTGGTGCCGGTCAGTGCAGGGGCGCTGGACCAGGCGATTGAGCTGAACGGCGTTGCCATTGAAAGAAACCGCCTCGCCTTTGCCATAGGCCGTGCCATGGCGGAGGACCCGAAACTGGTCGCCAGCCACTTTGAGGAGACGCCCGCAAAGACGGAAACATTGGACGCACTGATCGAACGCCGCGCCACTTTCCTCACCGGCTATCAGAACATGGCTTATGCGGGACGCTACACCGCTGCCTTGAACCTGTTTCGCGACGCATTGCCTGCGGAGGCGCAGGAAGAACTGACCGCCGCCGCGGCGCGGGCGCTATTCAAACTGATGGCTTACAAGGACGAATATGAAGTTGCCCGGCTGCTGACCAGCGACGCCTTCCAGCACCAGCTTGAGGATGAGTTCGAGGGGGATTTCAGCGTCAAATACCACCTCGCACCGCCTTTGCTGAGCTGGAAAAAGGATGCCCGCGGACGCCCGGCGAAACGGGCCTTTGGGCCCTGGCTGCGACCGGCGATGCACTTGCTAGCCAAGGCAAAGACGTTGCGCGGTTCGGCCTTCAACATCTTCGGCTATCACGAGGAAGCTCGC
>NZ_LUKH01001354.1:0-1088 GCF_001593695.1 Leisingera sp. F5
TGCCACCGGTGCAGATATCCTTGAGGATCTGGCCACCGAGCATGATCTGCCCGCGCGGGTGCTGGACTGGCGGCAGCTGTCGAAGCTGAAATCGACCTACACGGATGCGCTGCAGGATCACATCAACGCCGAGACCGGCCGGGTGCATACCTCCTACGCCCAGACCGGGGCGAGCACGGGGCGCATGGCCTCGACCGATCCGAACCTGCAGAACATACCGGTGCGCACCGAGGAAGGCCGCCGCATCCGCGAGGCCTTTGTGGCGGAGGAGGGCAATGTGCTCTTGTCGCTCGACTACAGCCAGATCGAGCTGCGCATCCTGGCGCATATGGCCGGCATCGACACGCTGAAAGCAGCCTTTGCCGAGGGGCAGGACATTCACGCAATGACCGCATCGGAGATGTTCGAGGTGCCGTTGGACGAGATGACGCCGGAAATCCGCCGCCAGGCCAAGGCGATCAACTTTGGTGTGATTTACGGCATCTCCGGGTTTGGCCTGGCGCGCAATCTGCGCATACCGCGCAAGGACGCGCAGGGGTTTATTGACCGCTATTTTGAGCGCTTCCCCGGTATCCGCAAATACATGGACGCGACGGTGGAGTTCGCCAAAGAGCATGGCTATGTGCAGACCCTGTTTGGGCGCAAGATCCACACGGCGGAGATCAACGCCAAGGGGCCGAAGGCCGGCTTTGCCAAACGCGCCGCGATCAATGCCCCGATCCAGGGGACAGCCGCCGACGTGATCCGCCGGGCGATGATCCGGATGCCGGAGGCGATTACCCATCTGCCCGCGCGGATGCTGCTGCAAGTGCACGACGAACTGCTGTTCGAAGTGCCGGAAGCGGCAGTGGAGGAGACCATCGCAGCCGCCCGCCAGGTGATGGAGACCGCCGCAGATCCGGCGGTGCATCTGGGTGTGAAACTGGTGGTGGACGCAGGCCGTGGCCAGAACTGGGCAGAAGCGCACTGAGGCGACCCCTATTGAGACAGACGGGGCACTCCCGCCCGGCTTCGATCTGGCGATCTCATCCCGTTGGGCCGGGCGCCGCTGACGCGGCGCGGAAAGTGCTGGGCCCTCTCCACTCCGG
>NZ_LUKH01001355.1:0-1086 GCF_001593695.1 Leisingera sp. F5
CCTATCATGAAGTGTTCAAGGAACGCCTGTCGCTGTTCATGGATTTCGCAACTGCGGAAGACCGCGAGACCGTCCAGGGGCTGTTCACCTCGCCTGAGATGAAGGCGTTCGAGGACGTTCGAAAGGCCATCTTGAGCGGCGGAGCCCAGACAGAAATGACATCGGATCAGTGGTTCGCGGCAGCCAGCAAAGCGTTGGAAGTGCTTCAGAAGAAAGAGGGAATCCTGATCGAGCACTTAGAACGGGACATGCAGGCTTTTGATGCGGACAACAAGTTTCTGCTGGCGGAAATGGCAGTGTTCACAGCTGTTCTTCTGGTTGCGGTTCTGGGTCTCAGCGTGATCATCGCACGGGACATGACCAAAAGCCTTTCGGTTCTGAACAGCGCCCTGAAGAAGCTGGGCACCGGTGAAACAGACGTTGACGTGCCAGGTGCAAACCGCCGGGACGAGATTGGCTCGGTCGCACGCAATGTGGTCGACTTGCGCTCTGTGACCCAGCGCAAGCAGGAAGAGCGTATGGAGGAGGAAAAGCAGCGCCGCGAAGAGATCATGACCGTTGCGCGCCGCATCGGCGAAGCGCTGATGGATCTTCAGCACAAGCGTTTGGACAAGCCGATCAAAGAGTTCTTCCCGGAAGAATTCAAATCGATCCGGATGGATATGAACGACTCGCTGCAGGCGCTGAGCGTATCGATCTCCAACATCGGCGAATTGACCAGCAGCGTGGATGAAAGCACCAAATCCATTGCCGAAGCCTCTATGGACCTGGCCCACCGCACAGAAGCGGAATCGGCAACGCTTGAAAAAACCACCAATTCAATCAGCGAACTGACCGCCAATGTTCAGCAGTCGGCAGACAATGCCGGCCGGGCCGAACAACTGGCGGACAGCGCCCAGAACGGGGTAAAATCCTGCGACGCGGTGGTGAAAGACACCATTGTGGCCATGGACAAGCTGCAGGAATCGTCACAGGAAATCTCGCAGATCACCAAAGTGATCCAGGATATTGCATTCCAGACAAATCTTCTGGCGCTGAATGCCGGGGTCGAGGCCGCACGCGCCGGCGAAGCAGGCCGCGGTTTTG
>NZ_LUKH01001356.1:0-1086 GCF_001593695.1 Leisingera sp. F5
GCGCCGAAACGGCTGCCCCCTCTGGCTGTGCGATAACGTCCTGACCCTCTTCAAAGATCTTGGCAGAGATGCCAGACTGCGCTGCGGCTAAACCCGTTGCGCCTCAAGCTGGAACGAAGGGAGTTCGTTTGTCTTCACCCATAAAATCCGATCGCCTGGTGCACCGTGAAGGCGGCGCGTTCAGAAAATACATGGCACGGGTCGTCGGCAGCGACCGCATCGGTGCCTTCATCCGCTACGAGCTTTATGTGACCCTCTTCGCTGGTTTCCCCGGTGCGGCGGGCGTGTTCCTGCGCCAGAAGTTTTATCCGTGGTTTCTGGGGGATTGCGGACGCGGTGTTGCGTTTTCCCGCAATGTCACGCTGCGCTGCCCGAAACGGTTTTTTGTCGGCGAGGGTACACTCGTCGACGAGCATGTCTGCTTCGATATCAAAAGCACTGCGGCCTCGGTCCGATTGGGGGCGCGAAACCAGGTCGCCCAGGGCGTGCGTTTCGAGACCGGCTATGAGGGGCATGTTACGCTTGGGGATGATTGTTTCGTCGGGGCCTATGCGATCCTGAACGGGTTCGGCGGAATCGACATCGGCAACAACGCGTTGATCGCCGGGCATTGCCATATCGTCTCGGGCGATCACGAATACGGGGACCTCTCCCTGCCGATGAACCAGCAGCCAATCACAGGCAAAGGGATCGTCATCGAGGACGATGTCTGGCTCGGCGCCGGCGCCAAGATCCTGGACGGGGTCCGCATCGGGCAGGGCAGCATCGTCTCGGCCGGCGCCGTGGTGAACCGGGATGTCGTCCCTTACAGCATCGTCGGTGGCATCCCCGCGAAGCTGATCAAGATGCGGGACGGTTGACGTGAGCATCTCTGACCGCGAAGAACTGGCAAGGCTCAGGGCTAAACCTGCCAGGCCCAACTGGACCTTGTTCGACTATTGTTCTTCATAACGCCCAAATATGCAGCTTCGGTCCAGTTGGGCCAGCCGGAGCAGCGCGCTTTCCTGCTGTGAGCGATATCTGAACTGCGTCTCCTATTCCTTCTGAGGGTAGGGGCGTTGGCCCAGCTTTTCCTACATCTTTTCC
>NZ_LUKH01001357.1:0-1084 GCF_001593695.1 Leisingera sp. F5
ACATTGAAAGCATCCCCGAGCCGACCGATGCCAAGCCGCTGCAGGTTGCCGTTGTGGGCCGCCCCAACGCGGGCAAGTCGACGCTGATCAACAAGATCCTGGGCGAGGACCGGCTGCTGACCGGACCTGAGGCCGGTATCACCCGTGACGCGATCTCGCTGCGGATGAACTGGAACGGCGTGCCGATGCGGGTGTTTGACACGGCCGGCATGCGCAAGAAGGCCAAGGTGCAGGAAAAGCTGGAAAAGCTGTCCGTTTCCGACGGCCTGCGCGCGGTGAAATTCGCCGAAGTCGTTGTGGTGTTGCTGGATGCGGATATCCCGTTCGAACAGCAGGACCTGCGGATTGCCGACCTGGCCGAGCGCGAGGGCCGCTCGGTTGTTGTGGCCGTCAACAAATGGGACATCGAAGACAACAAGCAGGAAAAGCTGCGCGACCTGAGGGAAGCCTTCGGCCGCCTGCTGCCGCAGCTGCGGGGCGCGCCTTTGGTAACGGTTTCGGCTAAAACAGGCAAGGGGCTGGACCGGCTGCATGATGCGATCATGCGGGCCTATACCGTGTGGAACCGCCGGGTGCCGACCGCGGCACTGAACCGTTGGCTGGTTGGCATGCTGGAGCAGCACCCGCCGCCAGCGCCTCAGGGTAAGCGGATCAAGCTGCGTTACATGACCCAGGCCAAAAGCCGCCCGCCGGGGTTTGTGGTGATGTGCTCGCATCCCGACAAGCTGCCGGAAAGCTATAACCGGTATCTGGTCAACGGCTTGCGCGAGGATTTCGATATGCCCGGCACGCCGATCCGGTTGTATATGCGCGGACAGGGCGACAAAAACCCTTATAAGGGCAAGCGCGCCAAGAATGCCGGCGCTTTGGCCAAGCATTTGAATAAGCGCGGCGGCGGATCCAGCTAGGGAAAGGCGCTCCCGCCCGGCCCGCGGCATTCACAGAATACCTTGGCCCGTTGGGCCCGGCGCCGCCCCGACGGGCGGCGTTATTGCGTTTCACAGGGGTGAGCGGCCTTTTGCCTGCTAATTCCCGGGGATCGTCTCCCTGTGTTTCCTTCCCTGCTGCAGATTGATACCCTTCA
>NZ_LUKH01001358.1:0-1083 GCF_001593695.1 Leisingera sp. F5
AACCTTTGACGGTGTCGATCTCCGGCGGCAACCCGGCGATCCAGGACTTTGCACCGGTGATTGCCTACGGCAAAGCCGAAGGCTACCGTTTTGCCTGCGAGACCCAAGGGTCCGTCAGCAAGCCGTGGTTTTCGGATCTCGACACTTTGGTTCTCAGCCCCAAGCCGCCCTCAAGCGGTGAAACTGTGGATTGGAAAGCCTTCGATCAATGCCTTGAATCCGCCAAGGGCTGCGGCCAGGCGGTGATGAAGATCGTGATCTTCGACGACAAGGATTACGCCTGGGCCAAGGCCGCTGCCGAACGCCACCCGGACCTGCCGCTGTATCTGCAGCCCGGCAACCCCGAAGTCGACCCGGAGCTGCCCGTCGATCTGAACCAGGCCACCGAGCGGCTGTTGTGGCTGATTGAAAAAGTGACCGGCGACGGCTGGTTCACCCCCCGTGTCCTGCCCCAGCTGCATGTGCTGGTCTGGGGCAACAAGCGTGGCGTATGATTGGATAGGAATCCCGATATGTCTGACAGCATCTACAGCAACCTGAAGCAGCTGGGCGGCGATACCATCGTACCCGCCAGCCCGGAACAGGCAGAACTGGAGCGGGTGCAGAACCCGCAGGCCGACGTGGCCTATAACGTGCGCTTCACCGCGCCGGAGTTCACTTCGCTCTGCCCGATGACAGGCCAGCCCGATTTTGCACATCTGGTAATCGACTATGTACCCGGAGAATGGCTGGTGGAAAGCAAATCGCTGAAGCTGTTCCTCACCTCCTTCCGCAACCACGGTGCCTTTCACGAAGATTGCACCGTCTCCATCGCCCGCCGCCTGGCCGATTTCCTGGAACCGCAATGGCTGCGCATCGGCGGCTACTGGTACCCGCGCGGCGGCATTCCGATTGACGTGTTCTGGCAGACCGGCCCGATGCCCGAGGGCGTCTGGATCCCCGACCAGGGCGTGCCGCCCTATCGCGGCCGCGGCTGACACAACCCAGAGTACCTTTGACACGTTTCAGCCCGGCAGCGCAGTTGCCGGGCTTTTGCTATTTAATACAGGCTATACCCCAGCCTTGGCAATCAGGCTGCAAGAG
>NZ_LUKH01001359.1:0-1083 GCF_001593695.1 Leisingera sp. F5
AAGACACGATTCTGGCCTCAACCAAGACCCTGACCACCCATCAGAACCCGGCAGACGGCGCCATGGAAGGTGCCGCGCGGGTGATGGCGCAATCGGGGCGTTCTCTGGGGGAAGTGACTGGCTTCATCCATGGCACCACGCTGGCCACCAATGCGCTGATCGAGCGACGCGGGGCAACGGTGGCGACGGTGACCACGGAAGGGTTCCGGGACATTCTGGAAATCGCCTATGAGCGGCGCTATTCGCAGTATGATATCAACCTGGAAAAGCCCGATCTGCTGGTGCCGCGGGAACGCGCGCTGACCATCCGGGAGCGGATGTCGGCGACAGGCGAGGTGCTGATCGGCATGGAGGACAGCACGGTTGAGGCGCTGATCGCGGAGCTGGACTCCTGCGGCGCCGATGCGGTGGCAATCTGCCTGATGCATTCCTACGCCAACTCCGATCATGAACGCTGGCTGCGGGATGTTCTGGCGGTGCGCCGTCCGGGCCTGACGGTCTCGATCTCCTCGGATGTCAGCCCCGAGGCGCGGGAGTTCGACCGGCTCTGCACCACGGTGGCCAACGCCTATATCCAGCCGCTGATGGAGAGCTATCTGGCGCGGTTTGCCGAGCGGTTTGCGGCAGAGGGCGTGACCTGTCCGATCCTGATGATGACCGCCGGCGGCGGCATGTGCACCATCCGGACCGCGGCGCGGTTTCCGATCCGTCTGGTGGAGAGCGGCCCGGCGGGCGGCGCCATTCTGGCCGCGCGCATTGCGGCGCAGGCGGGGCTGGAGGAGGTGCTGTCCTTTGACGTTGGCGGCACCACCGCCAAGCTGTGCTTGATTGATGGCGCCCGCCCGCAGACCTCGCGCCAGTTCGAAATCGCCCGCGCGGCGCGGTTCATCAAAGGGTCCGGCATGCCGGTGCGCATCCCGGTGATCGAGATGATCGAAATCGGTGCCGGCGGCGGCTCCATCGCCGGGGTGGACCGGCTGGGGCGGCTGACCGTGGGGCCGAAGTCGGCTGGATCTGAGCCTGGCCCGGTGGCATTCGGGCGCGGCGGCACGGAACCGACTGTGACTGACAGCGACATTACGC
>NZ_LUKH01001360.1:0-1082 GCF_001593695.1 Leisingera sp. F5
CTTGAGTGCTGCGGCGCAGGGCGCCATCTGGCAGGCAGATGCTGCGGATGGCGCGGCCAGGCCGGCAACGCCGGTAAACGGAAGGAGTGTATTATGAAACAGTTATTGATCCTGATTGCGCTAGGGGCTGCTGCTGTGGGCGGATATGTGCTGCTGAACGGCCAGGGGGCGCAGGACCCGGCACCTGCCGAGGCACCGGCCGTGCAAGAGGAACAGAGCAGCACAGCGCCGGAAGCGGCAGACGAGGAAAGCGCGGCTCCGGCCGAGCAGGCTGTGGAAGATGCGGCCGACGCCGTTGAGGGTGCTATCGAATCCGGTGCCGAAGCTGCCGGCGCAGCTGTTGATGCAGTGCAGGACACTGTAAGCGAGGCGGCGGAAGCCGCGGCTGAAGCAGCAGGCAATGCGGTTGATGCGGCCCAGGGCACGGCTGATGCAGCATCGGATGCAGTGCAGGATACCACAGAGGCTGCCCAAGGCGCGGCAGAGACTGCAGCCGGCGCGGCAGAGGCCGCTCAGGATGCCGCATCCGAGGCGCTGGACAGTGCAGCCGGCACCGCACAGGAGCTGCTGAACCAGTCCGGCGCGGCGGAAACCGAAAGCACTGCGGGCGGCGATTGAACCGGGCCGTAAGCTGCGTCAGGCCATAAATCGATCCTGGCCGCTAGACACGAAACGCAACCGGCGGCAGGCATCATGCCCTGCCGCCGGAAGTTTGTGGCCGAATTTACGGCCGCGGATCAGTGGGGGCGGGCCTGCGCCTGCTGCGCGACACGGGCCATATGGTCCAGCGGGGCCTGATCGCTTGGCTGCGGCGCCAGGAAGGCCAGAAAGGTTTCCCAGCCGGCACTGTTGCCGCCTTGTTTGCGGGCGCGCTGGATTTGCAGCTGGGCCACGCCGATCAGATCCAGCGGCTTGGCGCCGTCGTAGGCGCTGCCGGTGATGGTGGCCAGATGGCTGCGGAACCGCTTGCCCATGGAGTTCAGCAGCAGCATCGGCGAGGTCACCGGATGGCCGGCCTGCACCAGCGCGTCAAACATCTCGTCAATGTCGCCGGGTGCAATGGCGCGTGCATCATAGCGGGC
>NZ_LUKH01001361.1:0-1079 GCF_001593695.1 Leisingera sp. F5
GCGCATGGCGGTTCTACGGCGAGGCGGCCCTGAATAAGTACAAAGCCGGAAGTTTCGCCATTCCCGATGCGCTGTTGCCGGAGGATGAATTTCAGGCCGTTCTAGGCGCTGAGCGCGAGCTGGCCGGCACCAGCAGGCTGGCCGTTCAGCTGTTCTGGCGCGATCTGCAGACCAGCCGCAGCACCGGCGCCGGTCCGCTGGCGCCCTTGGCGGCAGGTGTCAGGACTGTTTACGGGCAATACGAGGACCGGCAAACCGGCTCCAGCCTGTCTTATACCTGGGAAAGCGACGATACCCGCCGGTCCGCCGAAGCCACTGTTTCCAGCTGGTTTGAAGACGACCTTTATGTGCGGCTGCGGGGCAAGTTCCGGCTCGGCTCCCAAAGCGTGATTTACCTGTATGCCGATTGGCTGGAGGGCCCCGCGGGGTCTCCCTACGGCACTCTGGAGGACAGCTCCAACATCGGCATCGAATACCGGATATTCTTTTAAAGGAAAGGGCTTAACCGTGTTTCCGAAACGTCTGCAATTCATTCTCGACCGCACTGTCAATATCGCAACCCTGATGGATACCGCAATCGCCGGGCGCGAAGAGGAGATCTTCTTCACGACCGACGAAAAGCTGCCGCAGTATGGTATCCCGGATGACGGGCTGACTGGCGCCGGGCTGCGCGATACTGTCAACCGGCTGTGCCGCATGCTGCACAGCCATGGCGTCCGCCGGTTCGACAGGGTGGCCATCTGGAAAAGCAACTCGCTGGACTATTTTCTGTGGAGCTATTCGGCAATGCGCCGGGGTGCAATCTCGGTTCCCGTCAATGGCCGGATGACGGTTCAGAACTTTCTGAACTTCATCCGCCACAGCGGCGCCAGGACGGTTGTAACCGATTGCGCCGGGTTACAGGCATTGCAGGACAGCGGCCTGCCGCTGGACGGGATTGAGCGGATCTTTTTGACAGATGGCAGCATCGAGGCCCCGGGCATCGAAGTAATCCCGGTTCCGGAAACCTTTGCCCAGACGCCAGCGGACTATACCCTGCCGCATATGGACCGCGATCAGCATGTTATGATCTGCCACAC
>NZ_LUKH01001362.1:0-1077 GCF_001593695.1 Leisingera sp. F5
CCCGATGCCGGGTGTCGACAACGCGTTTGAGGCCTGCGTCTTTACCTTTGGCATTGCCCAGGGCGGCGGTGCCGGCAAGGTGCTGGCGGAATGGATCGTCGACGGCCAGACCGAATGGGACATGTGGGCGGTCGATCCGCGCCGCTACACAGACTACACCGACCAGGATTATTGCAACCAGAAAGGCATGGAAGTCTACGGCAACGAATACGCCATGCACTTCCCGCAGCACGAATGGCCGGCCGCGCGCGACAAGAAGGTCAGCCAGGTACACGCCAAGATCAAAGAGTTGGGCGGCGTGATGGGGGCCTACAACGGTTGGGAGCGTGCCAACTGGTTTGCCAAGGACGGTGACGATACTTCCGAGGAAGCGACCCACACCTGGGGCCGTTCCGGCCCGTGGCAACAGCGCATCAAGGAGGAATGCGAAGCCGTGCGTGACGGCGCCGGTGTTCTGGATCTGCCGGGCTTCTCGCGCTTCAATCTGGATGGTGAAGGCGCCGCGGAATTCCTGCGCGGTCTGGTCACTGGCGGGTTGCCCAAGGTAGGCCGGATGAACCTGGTCTACTTCTCGGACGACCGCGGCCGCATCCTGACCGAGATGTCTTGTGTGCGTCACGGCGAAGACCACTTCACCATGATCACCGCAGGTTCGGCCCAGTGGCACGACTTCGAGATCCTGCGCAAAGCACTTCCCGCAGGCCTGACCCTGACCGACCGCACCACCGAATTCGCGACCATGATTGTCACCGGTCCGAAATCGCGTGAGCTGTTCGCGGGCATCTCGGACGCCGATCTGTCGCTTGGCTGGCTGACCCACCAGGAAGCCACTGTCGCAGGCAAGCCCGCCTTCCTGGCACGCGTATCTTATGCCGGTGAACTGGGCTGGGAGGTGCATTGCGCCAACGCGCATCAGGCCGACATCTATGCGGCGCTGATCGAAGGCGGTGCCAAGCCGTTTGGCATGTACGCGCTGAATTCGCTGCGGATCGAAAAGGGCTACCGCACGTGGAAGGGCGACCTGTCCACCGACTTCACCATGCTCGAAGGCGGACTGGGCCGCTTCATCAAGCTGGA
>NZ_LUKH01001363.1:0-1077 GCF_001593695.1 Leisingera sp. F5
TCACCGGATCAATATTCCCCATTCATTCAAAAAAGTTTTCTAATTTTTGATAATTAAACACCCCTGCATTGCAGCCTGCGCTGACTGGGCGCTTAGTCATGCAAAATCCATCGGGAGGTCCCTTTCATGAAATCGCGCACCAAGGTTGTGGTGATCGGCGGCGGCATCGCCGGTTGCTCCACCCTCTACCACCTCACTCAGGAAGGCTGGAGCGACGTCGTTCTTGTCGAACGCAACGAACTGACCAGCGGCACCACTTGGCATTCAGCGGCCCAGGTCACGAATTTCGGCATGAACCAGACCATGGTCGGCCTCAAGACCCACTCGATCAACCTGTACAAGGAACTGGCTGAAGACCCGGATTACCCGATCAACTACCACCACGGCGACGGCGGTATCCGTCTGGCTAATACCGAAGCACAGATGCAGGGCTACCGCCACTTTACCTCCATGGCGCGCGGTATGGATGTGGCGTTCGAGGTGATCGACGCCGAGGAATGCGCCCGCCGCCATCCGCTGATCTCCACCGACAACCTGATCGGCGGCTTGTGGGACCCGCTGGACGGCGACATTGACCCGGCCCAGCTGTGCCAGGCGCTGGCGCGGCGCGCCCGCAAGGCCGGCGCCGAGGTCTACCGCAACACGCCGGTGACCGCCCTCACCCAGCACCAGGACGACACCTGGACGGTGCATACAGAACACGGCGATATCGATTGCGACATCGTGGTGAACGCCTGCGGCTACCGGGTGAACGAGGTCGGCGCCATGATGGGCGTGCACCACCCCGTTGCCTCGATGGAGCACCAGTATTTCCTGACCGAGGAGATCCCCGCGATCAAGGACGCAGGCCACCGGATGCCGCTGTTGCGCTGCCCGATCAGCGATTACTATTGCCGCCAGGAAAAGAACGGCCTACTGGTAGGCTTCTACGAACAGGACTGCAAAACCTGGGGCATGGACGGGATCGATCCGAATTTCGTGAACGCGCTCTGCCCCGATGATCTGGACCGGGTGACGGATGTGCTGGAAGGCGCCTTTGCCCGGATATGGAAAGCGGGGTGTACCGGCCTTCGACCC
>NZ_LUKH01001364.1:0-1075 GCF_001593695.1 Leisingera sp. F5
GATGGGCATGATGCAGCAGATGGCACCTATGATGGAGGCTTGCACCGAGATGATGCAGGCCATGACAGACCACATGGGGCTGTCATCGGCGCCGGCATGGCACTGAACTGGGGATGGCTCACTGCAATCGGGGCGGCCCCCCTGATCCTCAGCCTCGCTCCCTGCGCCGTGATGTGCGCCACCGGATACTGCGTCATGTGCAAAAGCAAGGGTTGTGATGCCAAGAAAACGCCGAAAAGCGCGCCCGTCGATACGAGTGACTGAATTTCAACCAAGGAAAGGAACTGAAGATGAAAACCGCAACCAAACTCGGTCTTTCGGCCGCGCTCGCTATGGCCCTGACCTCCTCGATCGCGTTGGCACAAAACGACGAGTCACAGGAACAAATGATGCAAGGCAATGGCATGATGATGGGCGAGGGCAAAATGTCCGGCATGATGGGCATGATGCAGCAGATGGCACCTATGATGGAGGCTTGCACCGAGATGATGCAGGCCATGACAGACCACATGGGGCAGCACGACCACTCGACGGACAAGGGCTGAATAAAATGACCGGGGGAAGGGAACGCCCCCGGTCTTACAGCCGATGCGAAAGGAAATGGCATGACTGGAATTAGAGCGCGCATTCTCGGCGCCATCACGGCTTTGCTGACCGGCGTGGGTCCGGCCGCCGCGCAGCAATCGACACCGTTCAGCGACGTGCAGCAGGATGCGATCCACGCTCTGATCCTGGACACAATCAGAGAAAACCCCGAGGTCATCATCGACTCGATTATGGCCTACCAGGAGCAGGTCATTGTCGAGTTTTTCGACTACAACTGCCCGTATTGCCGGCGGGCTGCGCCGGAGGTGAATGCCCTTATTGACGAGGACCCCGATTTGCGGGTTGTCATGCGAGAGTTTCCGATCCTTGGGCCGGATTCCGAGACCGCTGCCCGTGCGTCTCTCGCGGCGCGGGCTCAGGGAAAATACGCTGAGTTTCATGATGCGCTGATGGCACAACCTCGGGCCAACGCAGCCACGATCCGCCGTACCGCCAATGAGGTAGGATTAGATTTCGAACGGCTCCAAGC
>NZ_LUKH01001365.1:0-1075 GCF_001593695.1 Leisingera sp. F5
CTCGGCGGTTCGGACGCGAATGAAACCAACGTCAAGCTGATCTGGTACTACAACAACATCCTGGGCCGCCCGGAGAAGAAAAAGATCATCTCCCGCTGGCGCGGCTATCACGGATCCGGGCTGGTCACCGGCTCCTTGACCGGGCTGGAGCTGTTCCACAAGAAGTTCGACCTGCCAATCGAACAAGTGATCCACACCGAGGCCCCGTACTACTACCGCCGCAACAACTTGGACCAGTCCGAGGAACAGTTCGTCGCTCATTGCGCCGCCGAACTGGAGGCACTGATCGAGCGTGAGGGCGCAGATACTATCGCTGCCTTCATCGGTGAGCCGGTTCTGGGCACCGGCGGCATCGTACCGCCGCCTGCAGGCTATTGGGAAGCAATTCAGGCGGTGCTCAAAAAGCACGGCATCCTGCTGGTTGCTGATGAGGTTGTCACCGGTTTTGGACGTCTCGGCGGTATGTTCGGTTCGGACCACTACGGTATCGAGGCTGACATCATCACCATCGCCAAGGGCCTCACCTCGGCATATGCGCCGCTGTCCGGCTCCATCATTTCAGACAAGGTTTGGAAGGTCCTGGAACAAGGCACCGACGAAAACGGTCCGATCGGCCATGGCTGGACCTATTCGGCGCACCCGATCGGTGCGGCAGCGGGTGTTGCCAACCTCAAGCTGATCGATGAGCTGAACCTGGTGCAGAACGCAGGCGAGGTCGGCGCCTATCTGACCGCCACCATGGCAGAGGCACTGTCCGGTCACGCCAATGTGGGCGACGTGCGCGGCGAGGGTATGCTGTGTGCCGTAGAATTTGTGAAGGACAAGGACAGCCGCATTTTCTTTGATGCCGCAAACAAGATCGGACCGCAGATCTCGGCCAAATTGCTGGAACAGGACAAGGTCATCGCCCGCGCCATGCCGCAGGGGGATATCCTGGGCTTTGCACCTCCGTTCTGTCTTAGCCGTGCGGAAGCTGATCAGGTGGTGGCAGCGACGCTGCGGGCTGTACAAGCTGTGTTGGGGTGAAGCTGAGCGCCAAACTCCCTATTTTTAATGGCTAAGTGAAGCTTTGACC
>NZ_LUKH01001366.1:0-1075 GCF_001593695.1 Leisingera sp. F5
CATCGCAGGCAACATCATCGTGCGTCAGCGCGGCACCAAGTTCTGGCCGGGCGAAAACGTAGGCATTGGCAAGGATCACACTTTGTTTGCCACCGCCGAAGGTGCTGTCACCTTCCGCAAAGGCCTGAAAAACCGCACCTTTGTATCGGTTCTCCCAGTGGCGGAGGCCGCTGAGTAAACCGACCCGAAGGGTAAAGAAATCTTTAGGGGGATCGGTTATAAGACCGGTCCCCCTTTTCTTTTTTGCGTCTGCGAGTTCATGATGAGTTTTCCTGCTGTTTCCAGCCCCCTCGATTTTGTGCCGCTGCAGTTCGGTGTTCACGCCGGACCAACAAGTAGTTTTGCGCGAATTGAAGACCTTGGGGCTTGCTCCAGGGGCAGGGCGAACACATCTGAAAAGCATCGCCGCAACAACAATGACAATTGCCGCCAGAAGTACACAGGCAGAGGAGGAGCACGTCCATGAACTTGGAACATATCGTGTGTCAGCAGGCCATCGAAACAGAACGGTTTATTTTGCGGCCACTGCGAAAATCCGATGCCGGGCTGATTGAACATTACGTCAGCGATGCGCGCGTTGCCCGCATGACCCGCTCGGTCCCGCATCCGCTGCCGCCCGGCGCCGCCGAGGCCTTTGTTGCCCGCGCCATGGCCGAAGAGCGGGACGAGGATGTCTGGGTGATAGATGGCACCGCCGAAGGCGACGCAGAGCTGAAAGGCGTGATCGGCCTCAAGCGGATGGACCGCAACCAGTCGGAAGTGTCCTATTGGACGGCGCCGCCGTTTTGGAATACCGGGCTTGCCTCTGCCGCGGTAAAGGCATTGGTGGATGCAAATCCGCAAAGCAACGCAGCGATGTTTGCTTCGGTGTTTCAGGACAACCCGGCCTCGGCCCGGGTGCTTATCCATTGCGGCTTTGAATATCTCGGGGACGCCGAAAGCTATTCAGTGGCCCGCGATGCCTCTGTCCCAACCTGGACTTACAGCCGAAAACTGTGATTGGCGCGGCGCGCGCTTTGCGGTAAGGCAAACGAAACATTCCCGCCAAGGCCTTGGGGCTTTGGCGGGACACGTG
>NZ_LUKH01001367.1:0-1075 GCF_001593695.1 Leisingera sp. F5
GTGTTTCTTTGGCAGAACTGTTGCGTAGGCCTGGCAGCTCGATGGCGTTCGGGACTTGGATTGACAAGACTTCAAGGCGTAGTGCTTAGCCAGCGGAAGGGAGCTTGTATTCCAAAACGCTCCAACCAGATCTTCTGGCGGATTCACAAACATTGCGCCGTAGAACTCCGCATTCTTTTTGAAGAAGGCAAAGCTTTTTTTCATGTCGCCCGTCAGGCGGATGTCCGAATTGATCGAAAGTTTGGATCTGGTTCCTTCAATCAGTATTTCTTCAGCCTGAGTAGCGCAGGTTGTCGAGAAAAGAACGGTAGCAGCCGCTGCTAGACCTGAAAGAAAATGTCTCAAAAAAGTCTTCTGGGGTCACTATTTGCCCCAGGCTACTAACTTGAAACTCAAGCGCAAGCTACTTTGACGCGATCATCGCCTTCACGATCTCCTTGGCGCTGTCCGAGTTCCACTCGGCATCGCCCAGCAGCCGCGCCACTTCCTTGCCGTCGCGGTCCAGGAGCACCGTGATCGGCAGGCCGATCACCGCCATCTCGCGGGCCAGCGCCTGTTTCGGGTCCTGGTGACGGGGCAGGTTGCTGATGCCGTTCTCGTCAAAGAACTTCTGGATGCCCGCGGGCGAATTGCGCCCGGTGGCAATGGTTAGCACCTCGAAATCTTCGCCGCCGAACTCCTCCTGCAGCTCGGAAAGCTGCGGCATTTCCTTGCGGCAAGGGGCACACCAGGTGGCCCAGAAGTTCAAGAGAACCACTTTGCCCTTGTAGTCTTCCAGGCTGGCGGTGCCGGCGCCGTCGGCCAGCTCAAACGCGGTTGCGGACACATCCCGCGGCTCGGAATGCACGACCAGGCGCCGGAGGCTGTCTTCTCGCAGGGCCTCCAGCTGTGCCTGATCCGCCGCAGCCGCGGCATTTGCACCCAAGGCGAGGGCCATATAAAGGGAAAGCTGACGAAACAGACGCATTTTATCTCCGGGGTTCCACACCATGACAGATCAATCCTCGAACCAGATGTGGGGCGGCCGCTTTGCCGCAGGTCCCGACGCGATCATGGAGGCGATCAATGCCTCGAT
>NZ_LUKH01001368.1:0-1074 GCF_001593695.1 Leisingera sp. F5
ATCGCAGGCGGCGGCGGCACCGATGCCCTGACCGGCGGCGAAGGCACCGACACCAACAGCTTCATCAATATCGGCGCTGAGGTGGTCGCTGATCTCGGCTCTGGCAGCGCCTCTTATCAGCCGAATGAAACCACCACCGTGTTCGAAAACTTCAGCGGGTTTGAAAACCTCGACGGTTCGGACAATGACGACCAGCTGTTCGGCGACGGCGGCGCCAACACCCTGACCGGCAACGGCGGCGACGACCTGCTGGTGGGCCGCGGCGGCAATGACGTGCTGGAGGGCGGCGCTGGCAATGACATCCTGCGCGGCGGCGGCGGCGCAGACATCACCGACGGCGGCGACGGCATCGACACCGCGGATTTCCAGGATATCGGTGCGGCAGTGATTGCCGATCTGAATTCCGGCGCCGCGGTCTATCAGGGGCCGAACGGCGCGGTTGTGGACACGCTCCTGAACATCGAAAACCTGACCGGATCGTCTAACAACGACGTTCTGAACGGCGATGCTGGCGACAACCTGCTGGCCGGGGGCGCTGGCGGCGACACCATCAACGGCGGCGGCGGCAATGACGTGATCCGCGGCGACGCCATTGGCGATGGCGAGGCAATCACTGTCACCGTGACCAACACCCTGGATGAAGGCGGCACCTTCCTGACGCCGGTCTGGTTCGGCTTCCACGACGGCGAAAACTTTGACCTTTGGACGGATGGCGAGGCAGCCAGCGGCGGGCTGGAGCGCATTGCCGAAGACGCCGGGGCCGATCGATCCGGGTGAAAGCGCCAGCTTTACCCTCAATGTGAGTGTCGATCAGGTCGGCCAAGGCTTCTTTACCTGGGCCACCATGATTATCCCCTCCAACGATGCTTTTCTGGCATCACCTGACGATGCGCTGCAGGATTTCATCTTTGACGCGGACGGCAATTTTGCCGGGCCGCTGGTGATCGAACGCTTCGGCAGCGACGTTCTGGATGCCGGCACCGAGGTGAATACCGAAGAAGGTGCTGCCTTCCTGAACCAGACCGCCCGCGATCAGGGCACCGCTGAGAACGGCGTGGTCCGCCAGCACGAGGG
>NZ_LUKH01001369.1:0-1073 GCF_001593695.1 Leisingera sp. F5
CTTCCGAGAAGGTGGAGATCCTGTCGGCGGCCGGCGTGACCGTTGCCGAAAACCCCGCCGTAATCGGCGAAACCATCGCTAGCGTGATGAAAAAGAACGCCGCCTGATCCGGCTTTGGGTCAGGCGCGACGCTCCACCCCTGGCCTGGGGCAATGGCAGGGGTGGGGCGCATTAATAAAGCATAAGCACGACAGGGAGATGAAGTCATGGCAAAGCCCAAGGTTCTGGTGACCCGCCGCTGGCCCGCCGCAGTTGAGGCGCAGCTTTCTGAAGCCTTTGATGCTGTGCTGAACACTGGCGACAAGCCATTGAGCGAAGCGCAACTGCGCGACGCAATGAGATCTTATGACGCTGTACTGCCGACGGTGACCGACAAGATTCCGGCCAGTGCGTTTGATATCACTAAGCCCCAGGCACGGATCCTCGCCAACTACGGTGTGGGCTACTCTCATATTGATATGCCCAGTGCAGCAGGCCACGGCATGACTGTGACCAACACCCCCGATGTTCTTAGCGAATGTACCGCCGACATCGCCATGACGCTGCTTTTGATGGTCGCCCGCCGCGCCAGTGAAGGTGAGCGTGAAGTGCGTGCCGGTGAATGGACCGGATGGCGTCCGACCCATCTGGTCGGCACCAAGGTTTCCGGCAAGACGCTGGGCATCGTTGGCTTTGGCCGTATCGGCCAGGAAATGGCCCGCCGCGCGCATCATGGCTTTGGCATGAAGATCGTGGTGCAGAACCGCTCCCGCGTGTCGCCGGATGTTCTGGCCCGCTACAACGCTACTCAGGCCAGCAGCCTGGAAGAGCTGATGCCGCAGTGCGACTTTGTCTCGCTGCACTGCCCCGGCGGCGCTGCAAACCGGCATCTGATCAACACCCGGATGCTGAACCTGATGAAGCCGGATGCCTTCCTTATCAATACGGCCCGCGGCGAGATTATCGACGAGCTGGCCCTGTCCCGCGCTTTGTGGTTCGAAACCATCGGCGGTGCCGGGCTGGATGTGTTTGACGGCGAACCGCGCATCAACCCGGATCTGATGGGCTGCGACAACCTGGTGATGCTGCCGCAC
>NZ_LUKH01001370.1:0-1073 GCF_001593695.1 Leisingera sp. F5
ACGAGTGCTGGGGGGTTTCCGCACCAAAGGAAACCGTGAACACCCGCGACGGCCGCGTCGTGGCGGTGCGCCGCAGCGAGATCCAGCTGTTTGTCACCTTCCGCAGCAGCGATGCCCCCAAAGGCGAAGTCAGCTTTACCGGCGGCTACCCCTTTGCGCCGGGTTCCACCGTGAACATGGCCATCGGCGAGTCCGAGTTTGAACTGTTCACCGAGGGCGAATGGGCCTGGCCGGCGACACCTGCGGATGATGCCAAGATCGTTACCGCCATGAAACGCGGCGCAAATGCGGTGCTGACCGCGCGGTCCGCCCGGGGCACCCAAACCAAGGACAGCTTCTCGCTGCTGGGCTTTACGGCCGCCTTGGATGACGCGGAAAAACGCTGCAGCAAGTAATTTCGGCTGCCTAGCGGAAACACACCAAACCCCGGCCCGTGCCGGGGTTTTCTTGTTTGAGGCCCGCAAGCGGCGTAGCATGGGACGCAGGAGGTGCTTGCCATGCCGAACTCAGCCAGTCTTCCGTGCGCTTGCCTTGCAGTTGCGCTGCTTTTCCCGCCCGCGTTTGCCAATCCGGCGCTGGAATGCGGCGCGGGAAGCCGTGAGGAAATCGGATCCTGTGTGGCGGACGATGAAGAAGGAGTGGAAGCCGCACTGCTCAACGCGCTGGAAGCCGCAATGGTCGCCGCCGCAGAGCGTGACAACACCAATGGCGGGACTGCGGTTGAAGCTGCACTGATGCAGAGCCAAACAGCCTGGGAAGGGTTCCGGAGCGCGCATTGCGCTTTTGCCGGCGAAGCCCATCCGGTGCGTGAAGACGCCGGAATTGCAACGCGGGCCTGCTGGACGACCCTGGGCCGCGCCCGGGTCGAGGAACTGGTGCGGTTTGCCAAATAGGCACTGGTCAAATCTGCGGTCTGAAACTTGTGTTCAAGGATTCCTTTTGATCTTCCCTGGGAATCCTATATAGAGCCGCATCCGCCCACCAGCACCGAGGCTAAAGCCAATGACCGCCAGCGCGCCGATCACCCAGGACGTATTGACCCTGCCCCGCAAGGATCCCGAGGGCGGCAAGGT
>NZ_LUKH01001371.1:0-1071 GCF_001593695.1 Leisingera sp. F5
AGATCAGCCAGTACATTGACGAGAATTTCTTTGTCGTGCAGCTGAATTTATACGGCGATGTCGAGGTCACCGATTTCGACGGTGAGGCGCTGGCGGAAAAGGACATGGCGCGCAAATGGGGCGTCTTGTTCACGCCGACGATTCTGTTCCTGCCGGAAGACGTGGGCGAAAACGTCACAGCCACCGAAGCAGCGGTTGCTATGATGCCGGGCGCATTTGGCGGCGGAACCACGCTGGACATGTTTACATGGGTCAACGAAAAGCGGTATGCGCTTGATAATGATGAAGACTTCCAGCGTTACCACGCGCGCCGGATTCGCGAGCGCAACAATGGATCTGCGGATTAGGGTCTGGCGCATGATTTGGAAAAATTCACAATAATGAATTTGTTGTTGCGTATTGGATGGCCGGTGCCCTACGGTATGCAGCAGCTAAGCAAGCCGCCAGGTACAAGCGGCAGCCAATGGGAGGACACATGAAACTTACATCTCTGACACTGGCGCTAAGCCTGGCCGGGAGTGCGGTTTGGGCCGGGGAGGTTGCTCCGAAAGCGGTGCAGTATGGCGAGGATGGCCAAGTGGCCGCGTCGCTGACGGGTGTTGCCGGCGATGCCGTCAATGGCGCGCTGGTTGTTGGTACCAAATCCAAGGGCAACTGCGTGTCCTGCCACCAGCTGACCGCGCTGGCGGATGTGCCGTTCCACGGTGAAATCGGCCCGTCGCTGGATGGTGCCGGCGACCGCTGGACCGCGGAAGAGCTGCGCGGGCTGGTGGCCAACGCCAAGATGACGTTTGAGGGCACCATGATGCCGGCCTTTTACAAGGTCGATGGCTTTATCCGCCCGGGCGATGCCTATACCGGCGATGCCGGGACCGAGCCGCTGCCGCCGATCCTGACGGCGCAGGAGATTGAAGATGTGGTCGCATTCCTTGCGACGCTGAAAGAAGAGTAAGGCGCGGGCGGGGCCTTGTGTGCCCTGCAGCCTTTAGAGAATTCAAAGGAGAGATATGATGGAGTTCTCACGCCGTGAGACCCTGGCGATGGGCCTGGGCGCTGCCATGGTAACCGTGC
>NZ_LUKH01001372.1:0-1071 GCF_001593695.1 Leisingera sp. F5
TTTCTGCACACGTAAAAAGGCGCCCCGGGGTTCTCCCGCGGGGCGCAGTCACTTCAAGCGCTATGACCTTGGACTTGAATTAAATATATTGCTGCGCCGGGATCGTATCGCGGCACCCGCATGTCAGTCGCGGCTGACCACGAGACGCAGATGCGAAGCCCTTTTTCGCTTATTTTCGGTCGTGTCCGCCGCTATCGCAGCTGTGTCTGCCGGTTCCCCAAGCTTGCCCGCCCGGCTGCGCTCCAGCAGCGCCTTGGCTTCCTCCAGAAGCGAGCGTTCAGGCTTGAAGCGGGCCTGGGTTTCGGCAAAGCCCGGATTGGGCTGGTTCACGTCAGGGCGCTGATCCCTGTCTGCAGCGCGCGGCTTGGCCTTGAATTCGGCAGAGCCGGGCGCGTTGCCAACTGTGCGCATTTCAATCGAGGTGATCGAGAACCGCTGCGAGGTGGCTGCCGTTCCCTCATCCGCCACCAGCACCCCCAGCACCCTGCTAATGTCACCCAGGTCGCTGCGCAGCGGCAGCAGCAGCATGCGGGCCTCGCGCGGGGTACGCTGGCGCGGCGCCTCGATTTGCAGTTCCAACTCCACGATGGCGGGTGTTTCAAACATATGCTCCATGGCGGAGCTCAGCTGCTTGCGCGCTTCGGTGGTGAAGAACGCCGTCACCGGCATGCCGCGCACTTCCATGCCAGCCATTTCATTTACCAGCGTTCCTGCCAGGCGGAAGCGGGCAATCCCCGGGGCGATCCGTTCCAGAATGAAAGTGTTGCTCAGGATGTTCTCCAGCCCGCGCGGATCAATCTGCGAGCGGCTCGGCACATCGTCTCCGCGGCGAAGCGCGGTCCAATAGGCCTCCGCCTGGCGCAGCGGCGACGGCGTTCCGCCCTTGCGGAAGCGGTTCATCGACACAACCTTGTCCTGACCTGTCGTCATTTCAGTTCCGCTGCGGCTGCCAAAAATCATCTCATCATCCCCTTCAACCCCGGCCTTCCCTTTGGTCGCGGCAGCCGGCGGCTGCGTTAACTCTTAGGGCCGGCTTGGTTACCCTGAAGTTAAGATGACACAATCTAATTC
>NZ_LUKH01001373.1:0-1069 GCF_001593695.1 Leisingera sp. F5
TGCGCGGAACATCACCTGGCGGCGGCCCGGGCTGTTTGATTCCCACTGATCCAGGATCTGTTTCACCTGCTGGCGCTGCAGCCCGTCCTGGCTGCCGCACAGGTCGCAGGGGATGATCGGATAGTTCATGGAACGGGCGAATTTTTCGCAATCGGCCTCGGCCACATGGGCCAGCGGACGGAACACGAACAAGTCGCCTTCTTCGTTGACCAGCTTAGGCGGCATGGTCGCGAGCCGCCCGCCGTGAAAAAGGTTCATGAAGAAGGTTTCCAGAATGTCATCCCGGTGATGGCCCAGCACAACGGCCGAGCAGCCCTCCTCCCGTGCAATGCGGTAGAGGTTGCCGCGGCGCAGGCGCGAACAGAGCGCGCAAAATGTCCGGCCCTGCGGAACCTTGTCCATCACGATGGAATAGGTGTCCTGATATTCGATCCGGTGCGGCACGCGCATCTTTTCCAGGAACTCCGGCAGCACGGTGGCCGGAAAACCGGGCTGGCCCTGATCCAGGTTGCAGGCAAGCAGATCGACGGGCAGCAGGCCGCGCCACTTCAGCTCATAAAGAACCGCCAGCAGGGTATAGCTGTCCTTGCCGCCCGACAGGCAGACCAGCCACCTGGGTGTGCTGCCGTCCGTGCGGCGCTCCACCATGCCGTATTGGTCGATCGCCTCGCGCGCGTAGCGCACGATACGCTTCCTGAGTTTCTTGAACTCGGTAGTCGAGGGGGCGCCGGCAAACAGCGGGTGGATTTCGTCCAGATCATCATCAAGCATGGGCGCGCCCTAGCTGAGGAAGTGCGTTTTGCCAAGAAAAAAGGTGTTCCGCCTTCAGTCCTTGCTGCCGGGCACCGGGTCATATCCATCGCCGCCGAAGGGGTGGCAGCGACCGATCCGGCGGGCAGTAAGCCAGGCGCCCTTGACCGCGCCATGCTTTTCCAGCGCTTCCAACGCGTAGGCAGAGCAGGTGGGCTGGTAGCGGCAGTTGAACCCGACCCAGGGGCTGAACAGCAGCCGGTAGGCACGCACGGGGAGCGCGAAGATATGGGCCAGCAGGGTCATAGCGGATAGATAG
>NZ_LUKH01001374.1:0-1069 GCF_001593695.1 Leisingera sp. F5
ATCCCCCGGGGTGAATTGGCCGTAAGGCCAAGAGGGGCCGGCCCCCCTTACCGGTTCCGAAGCAAGCTGAAGGCCGCAGAGGCGCCCCAGCCGGAGGCGATCGCAATGGCCAAGGCCATCAGGCCGTAGAGAAAAGGCTGCTCGCGGGACATCGAAAACAGGAACCGCTCCAGCCCCACTTTGCGCACATCGATTGAGGTCTCGTAACTGGACACAACCTCGCCGCCGCGGGTCAGAAAGATGCGGGTCTGGTAATCGCCTTCAGTCAGATCCGCCGGCATCTCAATGGCGGTGCGGAACAGGGTCTGCTCATCCACTGCGACAGTGTTTTCCCGCAGCGAGTAGAGCCCGTTGTCCTCGCGGATGCGCACCACCGCGTCAGCAAAGGATTGGGCGCCGCGGATGTGCATTGCCGCGCCGACCGAGCGGATGGCCCGTTCGATAGAGACCCGGAACCGCAAGTCCTCGGTATCTGTCAGCACCTGGTCAAACGGGGCGCTGGTGGCCACGGCGTAGAAGGCCGGGGCAGAGTCCACCAGAACACTGTCCACATTGACCCAGATGCCCAGCTTCTTTTCCTTGCGGCGCACCATCACCGCCGGAGCCGGGCCGGAGACAGTGACGATCACTTCCAGCGGGTCCTCCGACGGGATCGGGCTTTCCCGTTTCACCGCGCCGAAAATCAGAATCTCCGAACCATCGAAGGTGGCGGTGATCGCCACCCGGTCCTGGCTGAGGCCCAGAACGACTTCTTCCTTGGCGGCCTGGGCCGCTGACTGCGGCAGCAGTGCCAGGGCGGCAGCTGTGAGGGCGGACATAAGCAGTTTGCGCATGATCAGTGGCCTCCCGCAGCGCCGAGGGAGTACAGCTCAGCCGGTTGCAGCAGCAGCTCAAGGCCCAGCTTGACGCAGACGATGATCACCATCAGCGCCAGCAGGATCCGCAGCTGTTCGGCCTTGAGATAGACACCGATGCGGGTGCCGATCTGGGCGCCGATCACGCCGCCGACCAGCAGCAGCACTGCCAGAACGATGTCCACTGTATAGTTGGTGGTGGCATGCAGCATGGT
>NZ_LUKH01001375.1:0-1069 GCF_001593695.1 Leisingera sp. F5
TCATGGTTCTGCCGCGAAACGGGCTTTCAGACCACAATGGCGATCCAGTCAGATACGACCGCGTCTACTATATTGGGGAAAACGAGTTTTACATTCCGAAGGACGAAAACGGCGACTACCTGCGGTACGAGGATGTAGGCGAAAGCTACCCTGATACCCTGGAAGTCATGAACGGGCTTATCCCCAGCCACGTGGTGTTCAACGGCGCAGTTGGTGCGCTGACCGGTGAAACCGCGCTGAAGGCCAAACAGGGCGAGAAAGTGCTGTTCATCCACAGCCAAGCCAACCGCGACAGCCGCCCGCACCTGATCGGCGGCCACGGCGACCTGGTCTGGGAGGCCGGCAAGTTCAACAACGTGCCGGACCGCGACCTGGAAACCTGGTTCATCCGCGGCGGCTCCGCCGGGGCTGCGCTCTATGAATTCCTGCAACCGGGCGTCTACGCCTATGTGAACCACAACTTGATCGAGGCGGTGAACCTTGGCGCAACCGCGCACGTGGTGGTCGAAGGCGAATGGAATAACGACCTGATGGAACAGGTGGTCGCCCCGACCGAATACTCCGGCTCCTAAGCTTGGGACTGGTGTGACCTCTCGAGGGCGGCTGCCTTACGCGGCCGCCCATTTTTTGTTTTCTTGGGAGCATACCCATGAAATTCGAACTCATCACTGCTGCCCTGGCCGCCGCGATCGGCATTCCCGGTCTTTGGCTTTACGCCCCGGAACCGGCGACGCAGGCCGAAACCGCCGTCATTGCCGCAGCGACAATCCGTTACCGGCCGATCGGCAATTTCCACCAAGGTGGCAAAAGCGTGGTGCCGCCGGAACAGATGCGGCAAGTGGCAGCATTCGAGATCATGAAACATCAGGTCTCTCATGCCGAATATGCCGCCTGCGTGGCGGACGGCGGCTGCAAGCGGGCAGATGCAAACCCGGCAGATGGCAGCCGGCCGCAAACACACGTCAGCTGGCATGACGCCACCGCCTACGCGCAATGGTATTCAAAGAAGACCGGCCAGCCGTGGCGGTTGCCGGATGAGGCGGAATGGCAGCTCGCTGCAGCTGAAATC
>NZ_LUKH01001376.1:0-1069 GCF_001593695.1 Leisingera sp. F5
GCACCGGACCGCTCACCCTCCTGATCCCCTCCCGGTGGTGCTTGCATCGCCTGCCGGGCAGTGGACAGCACTGGCATCAAATCCGAAGGCGAAAGCGAATGGAATGCGCGCAAGCATGGAGGCCCCAAACACCACATCCACTGCCCGGCAGGGCATTGCGGAGCAATGCTCCGGGAAGGGGGCAAAATACACATCGGGGCCGACGGGAAAACGCTGGCAGTTCGGGCTGTGGAGGTCACCAGCAGCAGTGCCGGGGGGGGGCGCCCAATGTCCGAATTTCGGGGAGTAGCCCAGACCCGCACCAATCCAAGAACTGAACGACACGATTGATAGCTTTTGGCCTATCGTCACCGAAGAGGAACTGGATCAATACATGATTTTGGAAAATGATCCGAAGTGGGGGCGGCAGGTGGTGACCTGCCCCTCCGCAAAATCCTTCGCCATGAAGTAGAGTCTGCCCAACTTATGTAGGAGCAGACGAATGCGTGAGAGCCGTTTCACCGAGGCGCAAATCATCCGCTGCCCGGCAGGCGATTGCGGAGCAATCTGCCGAGAGGGGGGATGATCAAAGAGCAGGAGTTCAAGCGTTCAGCAATTGATCCAGTGGATCAATTGTAGTGCCGAACGGGATGCCGGCAGCAGAGCTGTGCCGCCGGTACGGCCTGAGCCTGGCGACCTTTTACAAGCTGAAGTCCAAGCCTGGCGGCTTGGAGGTGTCGGAGGCCGCGCGGCTGAAGGCCTGGAAGATGAGAATGCCAAGCTTAAGCGGCTGCTGGCAGACCGGATGGTCGCAGGAAACAGCATAGCTGTCCTCGCCATAGAACAGCTTGCCCAGAATGTCGCGGTCAGCGGGCATGCGGATCGCCTTGCGGACGTGCGGATTGTCAAACGGGGCGTCCTCAGTGTTCATCACCAGGCCGGCCCAACGGCCCGACGGCACGGTAAAGTTCAGGCTGCTGGCAAACAGCGGAACCTGCTCGGCCGATACCCCAAAAAAACAGGTCGATATGACCGGCTTGCAGCGCGGCGACACGGGCGTCTTGGCCAGCGATTGCGAGCAGCTACAGGT
>NZ_LUKH01001377.1:0-1069 GCF_001593695.1 Leisingera sp. F5
GGCGGGCGTTATTGGATTCTGGTAAAGGTCACCACGGACACCGGTGTTACCGGCTGGGGCGAATGCTACGCGTCATCCGTCGGCCCAGATGCGATGACCCATGTGATCCGCGACGTATTCGAGCGCCACGTGGAGGGTGAGAATCCGGAAAACATCGAACTGATGTTCCGCCGCGCCTATTCCTCGGGTTTTACCCAGCGCCCGGACCTGACGGTGATGGGGGCGTTCTCGGGCTTGGAAATCGCCTGTTGGGACATATTGGGCAAGGACCGCGGCCGCCCGGTGTATGCCTTGCTTGGCGGGCGGATGAATGACCGCATCCGCGCCTATACTTATCTCTACCCGCTGCCGCATCAGGACATCACGGAGTTCTGGACCTCGCCTGAAATGGCCGCCGAGGCCGCAGCGCAAAAGGTCAGCGAAGGTTACACCGCACTGAAATTCGATCCCGCAGGCCCGTATACAATGCGCGGCGGGCATATGCCTGCAATGTCGGACATCTCGATGTCGGTGGCGTTCTGCAAGGCGATCCGCGATGCCGTGGGCGATAAGGCAGACTTGCTGTTTGGCACCCATGGCCAGTTCAGCACCGCCGGTGCCATCCGCCTGGGCCAGGCAATAGAACCCTATTCCCCGCTCTGGTTTGAGGAGCCGACGCCGCCTGACAATATCGAAGACATGGCCCGCGTTGCCCGCAACCTGCGCATTCCTGTGGCTACCGGCGAACGACTGACCACAAAGGCAGAATTCGCTGCAGTGCTGCGGGCTGGTGCCGCCGAGATTCTGCAGCCCGCCCTGGGCCGCGCCGGCGGGATCTGGGAAATGAAAAAGGTCGCTGCCATTGCCGAAGTGTTCAACGCACAAATGGCGCCGCATCTTTATGCAGGACCGGTGGAATGGGCGGCCAACATCCACCTGGCAGCCTCAATCCCGAACATTCTGCTGCTGGAAACCATCGAAACCCCCTTCCACGATCAGCTGATCAAGGGATCCATCCGGATAGAGAACGGATTTGTCATCCCGCCAGAGACACCGGGACTGGGCATTGAGGTGGACGAAGACCTTGCCC
>NZ_LUKH01001378.1:0-1068 GCF_001593695.1 Leisingera sp. F5
CTGCACGGTCTGCCCGTAGTAGCTGCCGGCCAGCAGCCGCGCGCCAAGCCCCGCAACCGCGCCGGTCGGCAGCTCTCCCACGATGGCCCCCACCAGCGAGGCGGCAATGCCGATCTTCAGCGAGGCGAACAGATACGGCATCGAGGACGGCAGCCGCAGCTTCCAAAACCCCTGATTTGTATTGGCGTTATAGGTTTTCAAAAGGTCCAGCTGCATCGCATCCGGCGCCCGCAGGCCCTTCACCATGCCGACAACCACCGGGAAGAAGCTGAGGTAGGCTGAGATAACCGCCTTCGGGATAATCCCCTGCACCCCGATGGAATACAGCACCACGATGATCATCGGTGCCAGAGCGATGATCGGGATGGTCTGGCTGACAATCGCCCAGGGCATCACCGACATATCCATCACCCGGCTATGCACGATCCCCACCGCAAGCAGGATGCCCAGGCCGGTGCCAATGGCAAAGCCCAGAAGCGTGGCGCTCAGCGTCACCTGCGCATGATAGATCAGGCTGCGTTTCGAGGTGACCTTCTTTTCCACCGTGGTCTGCCACAGCTCCACCGCCACCTGATGCGGGGCCGGCAAGCGCGGACGCTCCTGCACCCAGGTTTCGCCAATAGCAAATGTGTTCTTCGCCACCAGCCCGATTTCACTCATGTACCGGCGCTCCTTGGCGGCAGCCGGTGTGACCACGGCCCCTGCCCGCTCTGCCTGATCAAGCACACCTTTGATATTCATCGGGACGCAAGCGGCGTACCAGAAGCCGATGATGGCAGCGAGCACGGTGAGGACAGCAAGAAGGCTTTTCATGATCCGCCCCCGCGCCGCACCAATTTTCTGCACAGAAAATTGACCGGAAAATTTGAATATTCCGATATCGTGAATGATGCGCCCGTCAGTGTACAAGCGGTGTTCAGGGACTGCGTGTCAGATGCCGCCGTATTTTGCTGGTTGATATCAGTCATCGCCATGACCCGCCCGCAGCCCTTCGCGCACCCGATGCGCAATTTCGATGAACTCCGGACTGTCACGGATATCCAGAGGCCGTTCTTTCGGCAGGGTGCT
>NZ_LUKH01001379.1:0-1068 GCF_001593695.1 Leisingera sp. F5
GTCAAAGGCAGGTGCCTGTGTCTCGGTCATTGCAGGGTTTCCTCCTGAGAGCCGCCGCGCAGGGCGAATTCAATCAAAGTGACAAGCGTTTCCCGCCTTGTGACAAGGCAGGGCGCTTCGAGCAAGGCCTGTTTCTCTTCGGTGTCGAATTCCAAGAGCATCGCCAGAGAATTGATCAGCAACTCGTCGTCCGCGTCTTTCAATGCCTCCCAATCGGTTGACAGGCTCCGGGAAGAAAAGAACCGCTCCAGCAGATCCAGGAAAGACGACCGGTCAAGGGTATCGTCCGCCTCGGAACGGCCAAGGTCCCGGTCAAATCCTGTCCAGCTGACATCACAGCGCTGATAGGGGGTAAAACCGTTGGCTTCGCGGGTAATCCTGAACCTGGAGACGCCCGAAAGCGTGACCAGGTACCGTCCGTCTTCTGTCTCGGAAAACTGTGTGACGCGCCCGGCACATCCAATCGCGTGCAGCTCCTCCCCGGTTCCGTGCGGACCCGGACAGGGCTGCACCATGCCTATCAGACGCTGCCGCGTCTTGAGCGTATCTTCGAGCATCTGCAGGTAGCGCGGCTCGAAAATGTGCAACGGCAAACGCGACCGGGGCAGCAAAAGCGCCCCGGGCAATGGGAACACGGCAATCGTGTCCGGCAGATCAGCAGGCTGGATCATGGGACAGAGTGTAGTGCTGCCCCGGTCTTAGGCAAATATCATTGAGCTAAGTTTCCGGCGCCCGTTGAGAACCACCGGGTCGTTGGGTTTCAGCGCATCAAAGATGGTGAAGAGCTGCACCTTGGCGGCGCCCTCGTTCCACTCGCGGTCGCGGCGGAAAAGCTCCAGCAATTCGTCTACTGCGGCTTCTGCATCTCCAGCCGCATGCAGCGCCTGAGCCAGGTCGAAACGCGCCTGCAAGTCATCCGGGCTGGCGTCCACCGCAGCCCGCAATTCCCCCACCGGGCCAGCATTCTCGGCCTGCCGCGCCAGGGCGATCTGCGCATGAGCGGCTTCGATCTCGGCTGCATCCGCAATCTCGGCGGGTGCGCCATTCAAAACGGCATCCGCCTGATCC
>NZ_LUKH01001380.1:0-1067 GCF_001593695.1 Leisingera sp. F5
ACGAGGCTCTGCTGCAAGGTGTGCGCCCGGCCTATATCGGCTTTGACGCAACAGCGAAATCGCTGCACGTCGGCTCGCTCATCCAGATCATGATGCTGCGCTGGTTCCAGAAAACCGGCCATCAGCCGATCACCCTGATGGGTGGCGGCACCACCAAGGTGGGCGACCCCTCCTTCCGCGCCGACGAGCGCCCGCTGCTGACCGAGGCGCAGATTGACGACAATGTCGCCGGCATCAAGAAGGTGTTCTCCGCCTACATCGACTACGACAGCGACGTGCCGAACAAGGCGCTGATGCTGAACAACGCCGAATGGCTGGACGGTTTGAACTACCTGGAGTTCCTGCGCGACATCGGGCGGCATTTCTCGGTAAACCGGATGCTGGCGTTCGAGAGCGTGAAATCGCGCCTTGACCGCGAGCAGTCGCTGTCGTTCCTGGAATTCAACTATATGATCCTGCAGGCCTATGACTTCATGGAACTGAACAACCGCTACGGCTGCATCCTGCAGATGGGCGGCTCGGACCAATGGGGCAATATCGTCAACGGCATCGACCTCACCCGCCGCACCATCGAACACGAGGTCTATGGCCTCACCTCGCCGCTGCTGACCACCTCTGACGGCAAGAAGATGGGCAAATCGCAGGACGGTGCAGTTTGGCTCAACCCCGAGATGCGTTCCCCTTATGAGTTCTGGCAGTTCTGGCGCAACACCACCGACGCCGACGTGGGCCGGTTCCTGAAACTCTACACCGAACTTCCAGTGGAGGAGTGCGAGCGCCTCGGCGCGCTGGCAGGGTCCGAGGTCAACGCTGCAAAGGTGATCCTGGCCAATGAGGTCACCACCCTTTGCCACGGCGCCGAGGCTGCTGCGGCAGCAGAAGCAACCGCCCGCGAAGTGTTCGAGAAAGGCGGCATCGGTGACGACCTCCCCACCCTGTCGCTGTCCTCAGAGGATCTGGGCGACGGCATTTCCATTGTGCAGCTGATCGTGAAATCCGGTCTCGCCAAATCCGGCAAGGACGCCAAGCGCCTGATTTCCGAGAACGGCGCCAAGATCGACGACCAG
>NZ_LUKH01001381.1:0-1066 GCF_001593695.1 Leisingera sp. F5
GCTCGGACTTTCTGCCCGATGTGCCTACCATGCAGGAGCAAGGGCTGGAAGTGGACAATTCATCGGTCAATTTCCGCGGTGTGATGGTCCCCAAAGGCACCCCGCAAGAAGTGATCGACCAGCTCGCCGCCACCGTGCCGGAGATGTTCGCAAACCCCCGTGTGGCCAAGAAAATGCAGGCCGGCGGCTCGCCCATGCACATCATGACCCGTGACGAGGTCAAGGAAATGTGGGCCGCCCGCGAGCAGACGCTCAAGGAACTTCTGGCCGGTCTCTGATCCCCAATCCCACGGCCGAAACCCTCCGGGGCAGCGCCCCTGCCCCGGACAATTTATCGAGGAAAGACATGACCGCTCAGGACGCAATCGCCTCCGGCACAGCCGGGGTGGAACAGATCGTGGCGCGCGCCCGCACTGCCCAGCAGGCATTCGAGGCCCGCGGCAGCCAGGCGCTTTATGACAAGGCCGCGCTGGCGGCAGGCTGGGCCATCATGGAACCCGCCCGCAACCGGACCCTGGCCGAGCTGGCGGTGGAAACCACCGGCCTGGGCAATGTGCCGGACAAGATCACCAAGAACCACCGCAAGACGCTGGGCCTGCTGCGCGACATTGCAGACGTCCAGACACAGGGCATCCTCAGCGATGATCCCGCAACCGGCATCACCGAAATTATGCGCCCCATCGGGGTGATCGGTGCCGTGGTGCCCTCGACCAACCCGGCAGCGACCCCTGCGAACAACATCATCAACGCGCTGAAAGGCGGCAACGCCATTGTTGTGGCTCCGTCGCCCAAGGGTGTGGCCTCCTGCGAATTGCTGCTGTCCTACATCCACGCTGAATTCGCCAAGCTGGGGCTGGACCCGGGTCTGGTGCAGATGATCCCCGCGCCCGGCTCCAAGGCCAAGACCCAGGCGCTGATGGAGGCCGCAGACCGGGTGATCTGCACAGGCAGCCAGAACAACGTGCACCGCGCCCAGTCCTGCGGCACCCCCGCTGTAGCCGTCGGGGCCGGCAATGTGTCGGTGATCGTGGACGAAACCGCCGATCTGCCCGATGCAGCAGCCAAG
>NZ_LUKH01001382.1:0-1065 GCF_001593695.1 Leisingera sp. F5
GCCGCACCCCATGCGAGGCCAGGATGCGGGTTGCGCCGTTTGCGTCCTGTTCAAAGGCGGTAAAGTCCGAGGTACCGCCGCCGATATCGACAATCAGCCCGCGGCCCGGCGCAGGTGCTGCAGCGCGCAGGGCGGCTTCGGGTTCATACAGGAACAGCACGTCTTGAAAACCCGCCTCCAGGTAACAGGCGCGCAGGTCCTTTTCGGCCTGGATATTGCGGGCTTCATCCTTGGAATGAAACCGCACCGGCCGGCCGGACAGCGCGTGGGTGAATTCCATATGCGTCGCCGTCTCTGCGCGGGTCTTCATCTCGGCCAGAAAGCGGGCGATGAGGGTGCCAAAACTGATCCGCTCGCCGCCCAGCCGCCGTTCCTCATGCAGCAGCGGCGTGCCCAGCAGGCTTTTCAGGGCGCGCATGAAACGCCCCTCGTCACCGTTGATCAGCGCCCGCGTGGCGCTGTGGCCGATCCGCATGGCACGCGCGCCGTCCTCAAAGAACACAGCGGTAGGCAGGGTCTGCTCGCCAGGTTCCATCTCGACCAGCCAGGGCCGGCCGGCCACAGCAATCCCCGCCGCCGAATTGGAGGTGCCAAAGTCGATACCAAGGGTGTTGGGGGCAGTCATGGAACAGGCTCCTTTCGCTGGCGGGGAGCGGGCCGGGATACAGCAGCCGCAAAACAAGAGCAAGAAAAAGCCGCACTGCTTGCGGGGCGCAGCGGGAGATGGGAGAGCATATCAGCCGAACGCGCCCCTTGAACGGAAAAAGGGCGCCCCGAAGGACGCCCTTTCACAGTCATGACTGTGCAGCTTAGCAGCTGTAGTACATGCCGAATTCGACCGGATGGGGCGTGTGCTCGTACTTGTGCACCTCTTCCATCTTCAGCTCGATATAGCCGTCGATCTGGTCTTTGGTGAACACGTCGCCCTGCAGCAGGAAATCGTGGTCGGCGGCCAGCGCGTCAACAGCTTCACGCAGAGAGCCGCAGACGGTCGGGATGCCTTCCAGCTCTTCGGCCGGCAGATCATACAGGTTCTTGTCCATGGCTTCGCCGGGATCGATCTTG
>NZ_LUKH01001383.1:0-1065 GCF_001593695.1 Leisingera sp. F5
CCATCCAGGTACTGGCAGAGGAGACCCTGCCGGAGGCCTTTGCTGCCTGCGGTGAAGAGACAACCCATGTGGTGACCCACTCGATGGGCGGCATCCTGTTGCGCCATTGGCTG
The DNA here is from genome assembly GCF_001593695.1 of Leisingera sp. F5. Classification (NCBI taxonomy): domain Bacteria; kingdom Pseudomonadati; phylum Pseudomonadota; class Alphaproteobacteria; order Rhodobacterales; family Roseobacteraceae; genus Leisingera; species Leisingera sp. F5. The sequence continues at coordinate 114 of NZ_LUKH01001383.1, forward strand.
CAGGGCAACCATCCGCAAAACCTGGGCCGGGTGGTGATGATGGGCCCGCCGAACCAGGGCAGCGAACTGGTGGATGAGCTAGGCGATTGGGAGGTTTTCGGCCTGCTGAACGGCCCTGCGGGCCAGCAGCTCGGCACCGGGGCGGAGAGCCTGTCGAAACAACTGCCGCCGGTTGATTTTCAGCTGGGGGTGATCGCGGGCAGCGAGACGCTGAACCCGCTGTTCTCCGCCCTTATACCGGGGGCGGATGACGGTAAGGTCTCGGTCGCCAGCACCAAGGCGGACGGCATGGCGGCGCATCTGACACTGCCGGTCACCCATACCTATATGATGAACAATCCGCAGGTGATGGCGCAGACGCTGCATTTCCTCGAGGAGGGGCGGTTTGAGCCGTCGCTGAACTGGCTGGCGGCAGTGGAAGAGATCATCGCTGAGGCTTGCCAGCTGAATGGCGGTTGCGCAGAGGCAGAGAAATGACATTGGAACTGACGCTGCAAGGCGGCGATGTGCTGCGCCCCGGCGGGTTGGAGCGCGGCGGCGAAATTGCCATCGCAGGCGGCCTGGTATCGGAGACAGCGGCAGGGCGCGTTGCGGACCTGACAGGCTATCTGGTGCTGCCGGGGATCGTGGATCTGCACGGCGACGGGTTTGAGCGCCATTTGGCGCCGCGCCGGGGCGCGATGAAGCAGATGGCCGAAGGTGTCGTCGCGGCGGAGGCGGAGCTGGCCGCCAATGGTATCACCACCGCTGTGATGCCAGGGCAGCGAACTGGTGGATGAGCTGGGCGATTGGGAGGTTTTCGGCCTGCTGAACGGCCCTGCGGGCCTGCAGCTGGGAACCGGGGCGGAGAGCTTGCCGAAACAACTGCCGCCGGTTGATTTTCAACTGGGGGTGATTGCGGGCAGCGAGACGCTGAACCCGCTGTTCTCCGCCCTTATACCGGGGGCGGATG
>NZ_LUKH01001384.1:0-1062 GCF_001593695.1 Leisingera sp. F5
CGGGCTTTTGATCACCTTGCTGAACTTGGTCATGGGGCTGATCATGGGCGTTCTGGTCCATGGCATGCCTGTTGGCAGCGCGTTTGAAACCTATGCTATCCTGACCGTGGGCGATGGTCTGGTGTCGCAGATCCCATCTGTGATCATTTCCATTGCAGCAGCTCTGCTGCTGGCCCGCGGCGGCACCACCGGCGCCACAGATACCGCCCTGTTCGAGCAATTCGGCCGCCATCCCGCCGCGCTGACAACTGTTTCTGTGCTGATGATCCTGTTTGCATTGGTTCCCGGTCTGCCATTTCTGCCCTTCGTGACCGGAGGCAGTGTGCTGGGCTACGCAGCTTTCCGGATGGCAAAGAAGAAGCAGGACGAAGCAGAGGCGGAGATCGAGGAAAAAATCGAAGAAGCTGCAGACCCGACGGCAACCCGGCCGCTTGGTGATATTCTGGATCTGGATGACCTGCATCTGGAGTTTTCCCCCGATCTGGTCAGCATGGTTCTTGATGCCGGCACCGGGCTTGATGCCCGCATAGCCAACATGCGGTCCCATATTGCCACCACCTTTGGTCTGATCCTGCCGGAAATCCGGCTGACTGATCAGCATGAGCTGGAAAGAGGCACCTATGTGGTCAAAGTGCAGGGGGTTGAACAGGTGCGCGGCACTTTGCATCCCGACATGGTTCTGGCCTTGATGCCGGACAATCATGACGCGCTGCCACCCGGCACTGATGTGACTGAGCCGGTCTACGGCGCGCCGGCCCGCTGGATTTCTGCCAAGTCGCAGGAACAGGCCGCCCTGGCCGGGGCTACCGTGGTCACACCGCCGGAAATCCTGGCGACCCATCTGCTGGAGATCATCAAACAGAATTTCTCCCGCTTGCTGACACTCAAATCGCTGCGCCGCCTGTTGGATGAGATGACGCAGCTTTCCGATAACTTCCGGTCCGAAGCGAACCGCAAGCTGCTGGATGCGCTGGTGCCGGACAAGGTTCCGATGGATACGCTTCACTCGGTGTTGCGTCTGCTGCTGGAGGAGCGGGTTTCCATCCGCAATATGCCGCTGAT
>NZ_LUKH01001385.1:0-1062 GCF_001593695.1 Leisingera sp. F5
GTCACGGATCGCCAGGCCCAGATGGTAGGGGCCGGCGGGCTGGTTATACCCTTCGCGAGGCGGCAAGGCGAAACTGTTGTCTTCGATCAGGTCGTAAATCGCCACCTTGCGCTCCTGCTCAATCTCAGGCGTCGGAGGCGGCAGGTTGCAGTCGTCAAGTTCGATATGGCTGATGCGGCTCATGGGTCTTTGTCTCTAATATGCGCTGAGGCGTCCGGCCATGACTATCGCACCGGCGTGCCTGGGGCAATGCAGCAGCAGGCGTCAATGATATGCCGGTTTGCGGCAGTGCTTGACAGGCCACGCCTGCACGAACAGCTTGCCAGCAACAGGAGACAGGATGATGACAGGGCTTAATCAGTTTTCCCTCAAAGGCCAGCGCGCGCTGGTGACCGGCTCCACAGACGGGCTGGGGTTTGCCGCTGCCCGCCTTCTGTCTGAAGCCGGGGCAGAGGTTTGGGTGAACGGACGCAATGAAAAGAGGGTGGCAGGAGCCTTGAGCCGGATGCCTGGAAAGGCCCGCGCATTGGTTCTGGATGTGGCTGATGAGGGATCTGCAATCACGGCATTCGAAGGCATCGCTGGTGAAGGCGGTCTCGACATTCTGGTCAATAATGTGGGGCAGCGGGACCGGCGCAGCCTAGCGGAATTCACGCGATCCGATCTGCAAGCGCTATGGGATGTTGATCTGATCGCCCCGTTCCGCCTTGCGCAATTGGCCGCCGCCCAAATGGCACCAAAGGGGTATGGCCGCATCATCAACATATCCTCGATTGCCGGTCTCATCGCCCAATCCGGGGATGCGGCCTATACAACAGCCAAAGCCGGTATCAACGGCATGACCAAGGCACTGGCGGCGGAGCTTGGCCCCAAAGGCATCACAGTGAATGCCATTGCCCCGGGTTTCTTCAAAACCAGCCCCAACATGTCCGCGGCCGCTGACCCGGAAATTGCAGTGAAATAGAAAAATGCCACCTCGCTCGGCCGCTGGGGCGAGCCTGAGGAGCTGGCGCCCGCCATCCTGTTCCTCGCCTCCCCTGCCGCGTCCTACATCACCGGGCA
>NZ_LUKH01001386.1:0-1061 GCF_001593695.1 Leisingera sp. F5
CTTCGCCGGCATCATTGGGTTTGATCGCGAACTGGATGTTCATCAGGCCGACCACATTCAGCGCTTTGGCCAATGCGAAAGTCTGTTCCTTGATCTGTTCGATCACCGGTTTTTCGAGCGAGTAGGGCGGCAAGCTGCAGGCACTGTCGCCCGAATGCACGCCGGCCTCTTCGATGTGCTGCATGATGCCTGCCACATGCACGTCTTTGCCGTCGCAGATCGCGTCCACGTCCAGCTCAACCGCACCGGCCAGATAGCTGTCCAAGAGCACTGGGCTGTCGCCGGAGACCACCACCGCCTCGGCGATGTAGCGTTTCAGCTGGTCCATGTCGCGGACGATTTCCATCGCCCGGCCACCCAGCACATAAGACGGGCGGATCACCAGCGGGAAGCCGATCTGTTCTGCGATTTCCAGCGCTTGCGCGTCGGTGGAGGCGATGCCGTTGTTCGGCTGCTTGAGACCCAGATTGTTGACCAGCGCCTGGAACCGCTCGCGGTCTTCGGCCAGGTCAATCGCGTCGGGCGAGGTGCCGAGGATCGGAATGCCTTCTTCCTCCAGCGCGTTTGCCAGCTTCAGCGGGGTCTGGCCGCCGAACTGCACAATAACGCCATGCAGGGTGCCGTTGTCCTGCTCGACCCGCAGGATTTCCATCACATGTTCAAACGTCAGCGGTTCGAAATACAGCCGGTCCGAGGTGTCATAGTCGGTAGACACCGTTTCCGGGTTGCAGTTGATCATGATGGTTTCATAGCCCGCGTCTGTCAGCGCAAAGCAGGCGTGGCAGCAGCAGTAGTCAAACTCAATGCCCTGGCCGATCCGGTTCGGGCCGCCGCCGAGGATGACCACTTTCTTGCGGTCAGAGGGGCGCGCTTCGCATTCGACGTCACCAAAGGCAGGCGCTTCATAGGTCGAGTACATGTAGGGCGTCTGCGCTTCGAATTCGGCAGCGCAGGTGTCGATCCGCTTGAACACGGCGTTGACGCCAGCCGCACGGCGGGCCTTGCGGATCTCCGCTTCGGTCTGGCCGGTCAGCTTGGCCAGGCGGGCATCGGTGAAACCC
>NZ_LUKH01001387.1:0-1061 GCF_001593695.1 Leisingera sp. F5
GAAATGGTTCGATGTTCGATTGGGTAATGAAGAAAGCTTGGATTGGTACGCATCCCGGTTTTCTGAATTCAGCGGAAAGCTTCTGGTTGGAGAGGATTCCACTACCTACCTTTTTTCAGCCGTTGCGGCCCGGCGCATCAAAAGCCTTTTGCCTGACGTCCGTTTGATTTTCCTGCTCCGCGATCCGGTTAAACGCGCTTATTCCCAATATTGGCACCTAATCCGCAGCGCGCGTTTGAGCTGCAGTTTTGAACAAGCCTTGAGCAGGCACAGTTCAATAATCCTCGGCTCCACTTACGCGCCTCATGTTGCCGATTATTTCAACGTGTTTGGCCGTGAGAATGTGCATGTTGCTGTTTTTGAGGATTTTCTTTCCGACAAGCAAGCATTCATCAACCGGATTACGAACCACATTGGCGCATCAGAAATGGATGCCGGCACGCTGAAAACCTGGTTTAACCGCACCTACTATCCAACGATGCCCGGATGCCAGCAATGGCTGAACCGGATCGGGGGCCGGATTGTTGCCGGACGTTACCGCAATCACATGGGGCATGAGACCCGGCTGACAGAAAAAATACGCCACAAGCTGCATTATCACTGGTTCCGCAGGGTCAATCCCGTTCTGCTCAAAGCGGAAAAGCCGCCCGCCATGCAGCCCGGCACTGCTGCCTATCTTGCGCACCACCTGTCGGACCGGAACGCCGGGTTATCGGATCTTCTCAACCGCGATCTTTCTGCAATCTGGCCCGGGTTTCACGGATGAGTACTGTCCGGTCAGATATCGTGCTTGTTTTTGACCCCAGGTTCTCGGGCGGGACCGCTGCTGCGATGCTGGCAGATGCCCGGGCGTTCCATGCAGCAGGTGCAACGGTGGGCCTTCTGCCCGTGACATCAGGTTTTTTTACCGGTTCTGAGGACAAGCCCAATGCCGCGGTTTTGGATCTGGCCGGCCTGAGCGGGTTTGACGTTCTCGCACCGGGCACCGCTGTGGCCGCTGATGTCGTCTTTTTTCACCACCCGCTGGCCTTCTTTCACGGCGTGGCTGAGACTGCAGGCAT
>NZ_LUKH01001388.1:0-1060 GCF_001593695.1 Leisingera sp. F5
TTTTTCAAGTCATCCGGCAGGCTCTCATACTTCTCTTTGTTCATCGCCAGAACAAAGGTCAGCGTATACAGTGCCTTGCCAGTGAACTCAGTGTGGTTCTCCACCAGCTCCGGGACCTTCAGCGCCGCCGTCACTTCCCACGGAATGGTGGTGCCGTCGATCACGCCCTTGGACAGACCTTCCGGAATCGCCGGAACTGGCATCCCCACCGGGGTTGCACCCAGCTCAGTCAGCAATGCGTTGACTGACCGGCCACCGCCGCGGATCTTCATGCCTTCCAGATCTTCAGGCGTTTCCACCGGGTCGGCGGTGTGGATCAAGCCGGGCCCGTGCACCCAGGTGCCCAGAATGTGGACATCCTTGAACTCGGTGTCCTTCATGTGCTTGTCGAACATTTCCCAATAGGCGTGCGACACGGCGCGCGCATTGGTCATCATGAACGGCAGCTCGAACACTTCGGTCGACGGGTAGCGGCCCGGGGTATAGCCTACCACAGTCCAGACAATATCCGCCACGCCATCAATGGCCTGGTCCATCAGCTCAGGCGGCTTACCCCCCAGCTGCATCGACGGGAAGCGATCAACCTTGATGCGCCCGCCCGAGGATTCCTCGACGTTGTCCGCCCAAACATCCAGGATCAGTTTCGGCACGTTTGCCTGTGCCGGCAGGAACTGGTGCAGTTTCAGGGTCACCTCCTGGGCAAATGCCGGCATTGCGCCGAACATTGCCAAGGCCGCTGCCCCCGCTGCCCCCAATAGCTTTCTCCGAGTAGTCATGTCTGTCCTCCCTTAGACCAAATCATTTGCAGGGTCCGCCGCTCTCGCAACATTACTGCGGCAGATGGCAGAATTCTTTCCGTTTCCGCCACCAAGGCCCCGCGCAGGGTTCGTTTTACGAACCAGTTGCCCCCCTGCTATTAGGTGCATTTGTAACTATCAACAGCGGATCATGCATTTTCCACTCATGAAATCTGCCTGCGCTTCCTGATCTCAGACAAGTTTCACAGCTGATATGTTACAAAGCCCCCTGCACTCACATTCAAATTGATACATATTAAGAT
>NZ_LUKH01001389.1:0-1059 GCF_001593695.1 Leisingera sp. F5
CTCCTGGTTCGAGGTGCCGCCGCTGTCTGTGTTCAGCGCAGCGCCGTGCATCACCGGGCATTTTCCTGCGGGGGTATTTCCGTCCATATTCTTCTCCGATCGTGGCTTTAAATAGTTGAACTGCGTCGTGGCAGAAACGTTCCCGGATCAGTCCAGCAGCGCAGGCGCCGCCTGAAAATGCATTTGGGGCAAAGACTGCTGTTGCCGGGATTCCCTGTCGTCCTGCAGAGGAGGCTAGCAGGGAAATTCCATTGGATTAAGTTGCATTTATTCATCGCAGTGATAATGAAAAACTATGATAAACGTGACTCTCCGCCAGATGCGCTATTTTGAGGCGCTGGCCCAGCACCGCCATTTCGGCCGCGCGGCAGGTGCCTGTGCAGTGTCGCAGCCCGCTTTGTCGGTTCAGATCAAGGAATTGGAGGAAGCGCTGGGGGTGCAGCTGGTCGAGCGCGGCGCCCGCCAAGTGCGGCTCACCAGTCTTGGCGAGGACCTGGCACTGCGCGTGCGCGGCATCCTGCGCTCGGTGGATGAGCTGGGTGAACTGGCGCGCGCTTCCCGCGAGGGCCTGGCGGGGCGGCTGCGGATCGGAGTGATTCCCACCATCGCGCCATACCTGCTGCCGTCCATCGTGGGGAATCTGACCCGGCAGTACCCCGAGGCGGACATCCGTGTGCGCGAAACCGTGACCCCAAGGCTGCTGGAAGAACTGGGAGAGGGGCGGCTGGACACCGCGATTGTGGCGCTGCCGGTCTCCGAGCCCGCCTTTGAGGAAGTTGCGCTGTTCGAGGAGGACTTTGTGTTGGTGCGTCCCGGCGAGGACACCGGAAAGCCGGTTCCTGGTCCCGATGGCCTGCGCGAAATGCGTCTGTTGCTGCTGGAGGAGGGGCATTGCTTTCGCGATCAGGCGCTATCGTTCTGCAACATGCAGTCGGCGGCTCCGCGCGAGCTGCTGGATGGCAGCTCGCTGTCGACCCTGGTGCAGATGGTCAGCGCCGGAATCGGCGTCACGCTGATTCCCGAAATGGCCGTCCCGGTCGAGACCCGCTCGGCTGTTGT
>NZ_LUKH01001390.1:0-1059 GCF_001593695.1 Leisingera sp. F5
GCTGTGCGCCTGTCGATCCTGGTGCAGACCCTTTGCCTGGGCATGCTGTTCACCATGCTGACCATGGTGCAGCAGGTCTATGACGTGATCTTTGACCGCGCTGGCAGCTTCCCCTTCTGGTTTGGTTTTGTGGCCTTGATGGCGGGTACTGCCAGCCTGCTGAATGCAGCCATCGTTGTCCGCGTTGGCATGCGCCGGATCGTGACTTGGTCCTTGGCCGCCCAGGTCTGCATTTCCGCGATTATGCTGGTGCTCAGCGGTCAGGCGCTGCCGGACACGCTGCTGTTCGGCCTGTTTGTCGCCTGGCAGACCAGCGTGTTCTTTCTGGCCGGCACCACGCTTGGCAATCTCAACGCTATTGCGATGGAGCCGATGGGCCATATTGCCGGCATGGCGGCCTCGGTCATCGGTGCGATCTCCACCGTTCTGGCCGCTGCCATTGCGGCGCCTGTGGGTCTGCTGTTTGACGGTTCACTGCTGCCGCTGGCTGCAGGGCTGCTGACAATGGCCGGCCTTGCGTTCCTGCTGATGCTGCAGATGGCACGGGCTGAGGCACAATTGCCCGCAGAATAACTATCTTGTCCGGGTCAACACCTCTGCCTAACCTCTCCAAATACTTGGGGAGGTTTTTTCATGGGTTACGATTATGATCTCGGCAGCCATTCCTGTCTGGTAACGGCAGCTTCGCCCGAGACGCAAAAGTGGTTCGACCGCGGCCTGGTCTGGACCTACGGCTACAACCACGAAGAAGCCGTCAAATGCTTCCAGCAGGCGTTGGCGCATGACCCCGGCTGCGCCATGGCCCATTGGGGCGTGGCCTATGCAACCGGCCCGAATTACAATCTGCCCTGGAACTTGCGGGACGGCAAAGGCCGTGCCGAAGATCTGGCACAGGCTTATGACGCCGCCCAATCCGCGCTGGCTTGTTTAGAGGGCTGCACCGAGGCCGAGCGGCAGCTGATCCTTGCCCTTCAAGCCCGCTACCCCCAGCGCGAGGCCGCCGGGGACATGCACGCTTGGGACTACGCTTTCGCAGACGCCATGCGCGCGGCCTTTGCC
>NZ_LUKH01001391.1:0-1058 GCF_001593695.1 Leisingera sp. F5
GTCTCCGTCCCGCTGAGGCCGGAGCCGAACAGGGTCTGCTTCATGTTCGCCAGGAAATACTCGCCGGGCCACAGCGGCAGCGGCGCCTGGTTCATGCGCAGCTGGTCATGGGTGGAGGCGACAAAGGTGATCCACACCGGCAGCGCGATGGCCAGAACGCCAAGCACCAGCACCAGATGGGTAAGGAAAGTGATCAGGGGGCGGTTTTCAACCATCAGTAAGCCACCTTTCTTTCAACAAAGCGGAACTGGACCACGGTCATGGCGATGATCAGCACCATCAGCACCACCGACTGCGCGGCTGAGCCGCCAAGGTCGAGACCGACAAAACCGTCGTTGAACACCTTGTAGACCAGAATGGTGGTGGAGGTGCCGGGGCCGCCCTGGGTGACCGCGTGGATGATGCCGAAGGTCTCGAAAAAGGCGTAGACCATGTTGATGACCAGCAGGAAAAACGTGGTGGGCGAGATCAGCGGAAAGATGATGGTCCAGAACCGCCGCGCCGGGCCTGCGCCGTCGATGGCGGCGGCTTCGATCACGGAATTGGGGATGGATTGCATGGCGGCGAGGTAGAACAGAAAATTATAGGCGACCTGTTTCCAGGCAGCGGCCAGGATCACCAGCGCCATCGCCTGGGTGCCGTTCAGGTAATGGTTCCAGGTGATGCCTGCGAATTCCAGGAAATAGGGAAAGATGCCAAGGGTCGGGTTGAACATGAACACCCACAGGGCGCCTGCCAGAACGGGGGCGACCGCATAGGGCCAGATCAGCAGGGTCCGGTAGAACATCGCACCGCGCACCACCCGCTGGGCAAAACCTGCCAGCAGAAGCGCCACGCCCATCGACAGCCCCGCCACCAGCAAGGAGAAAACCGCGGTGCGCTGGAAACTGGCCAGGTAATGGCTGTCCGACCACAGGATTTCAAAGTTTTCGAACCAGACAAATTCGGTGCCAAGGCCAAAGGCGTCTTCGATCAGAAAAGATTGATACATCGCCTGGCTGGCGGGCCAGATGAAGAGCACCAGCGTGATGGCGATTTGCGGCGCGACCAGCAGGTTA
>NZ_LUKH01001392.1:0-1057 GCF_001593695.1 Leisingera sp. F5
CTTTCCGTCTGGTGATGTCCGACAGCAATGTGCAGGCGGTTCTGGTCAACATCTTCGCCGGCATCAACCGCTGCGACTGGGTGGCCGAGGGCGTCGTGCAGGCGCTGCGCGAGGTCGAAGTGGACGTGCCCGTGGTGGTCCGCCTTGCAGGCACCAACGTGGAGGAAGGCCAGAAGATCCTGGCTCAGTCCGGTCTGCCGCTTATCCGCGCAACCTCGCTGATGGAAGCCGCTGAACGGGCCGTCGGCGCGTGGAAGAACGACCTCGACCAGAACACTCGTGTGAGGGCAATCAAATGAGCATCCTTCTCGATCGCGAAAGCAAAGTCATCGTCCAGGGCATCACCGGCAAAATCGCCCGGTTCCATACCAAAGACATGATCGAATACGGAACCAACGTCGTGGGCGGCGTTGTGCCGGGCAAGGGCGGCGAAACCGTCGAGGGCGTGCCGGTCTTCAACACCGTGAAAGAAGCGGTGGAGGCAACCGGCGCCAATGCATCCTTGGTGTTTGTGCCGCCGCCGTTTGCAGCTGACTCCATCATGGAAGCGGCGGATGCGGGCATCAACTACTGTGTCTGCATCACCGACGGCATCCCGGCCCAGGACATGATCCGCGTGAAGCGCTACATGTACCGCTATCCCAAGGACAAGCGGATGATCCTCACGGGGCCGAACTGCGCGGGCACCATCTCGCCGGGCAAGGCACTGCTGGGGATCATGCCGGGGCACATCTACTTGCCGGGCACGGTTGGCATCATCGGCCGTTCGGGCACGCTGGGCTACGAGGCCGCAGCGCAGCTGAAAGAGCTGGGCCTGGGGATCTCGACCTCGGTCGGCATCGGCGGCGATCCGATCAACGGTTCCTCCTTCAAGGACATTCTTGAGTGGTTCGAGAAGGATCCGGAAACCGAGGTCATCGCGATGATTGGTGAAATCGGCGGCCCGCAGGAAGCGGAAGCGGCAGATTACATCAAAAACCACGTGACCAAGCCGGTGGTGGCCTATGTCGCGGGTCTGACCGCTCCTAAGGGCCGCACCATGGGCCATGCGGGCGCG
>NZ_LUKH01001393.1:0-1057 GCF_001593695.1 Leisingera sp. F5
CCCTGGGTCTCGGCCCAGGCCATCAGTTCCAACCGCACCGGCACCGCCAGTTCCGCCGCCGCAGTCGGGGTCGGCGCCCGGCGGTCGGAGACAAAGTCGATCAGCGTGGTATCCGTCTCATGCCCCACCGCCGAGATCAGCGGGATCTGCGAGGCCGCCGCAGCCCGCGCCACGATTTCCTCGTTGAATCCCCAAAGATCCTCGATCGAGCCGCCGCCGCGGGCGACAATGATCAGATCGGGCCGCGGCAGCGCGCCGCCAGGGGTCAAGCGGTTGAATCCTTCGATGGCGCGGGCCACCTCCGGCGCGCAAGTTTTCCCCTGCACCGCGACCGGCCAGACCAGAACCTTGCGCGGGAAACGGTCCCGCAGCCGGTGCAGGATGTCCCGGATCACCGCACCGGAAGGCGAGGTCACCACGCCGATGATCTGCGGCAGGTAAGGCAGCGGTGTCTTGCGTTCCGGGGCAAACAGCCCCTCTGCCTCCAGCTGTTTTTTGCGCTTTTCCAGCAGCGCCATCAGCGCCCCCTGGCCCGCAACCGCAACCTCGTCCACATTCATGTTGTACTTGGACTGGGCGCCGAATGCGGTCAGCCGGCCGGTGACGACCACCTCCAGCCCCTCCTCGGGCACCACCGACAGGCTGGAAACCTGCCCTTTCCAGGTGGTGCAGGCCAGCACCGAGCGGTCGTCCTTGATGTCGTAGTACAAATGCCCGGAGCGGGCCTTGAACACCCGCCCGACCTCCCCCTTGACCCGGATGCGGCCGAAGGTGCCCTCCAGCGTGCGCTTCACCTCGCCGGAGATTTCCGAGACGGTGAATTCGGGCGCGTTCTGCCCCGGTTGCGGGTCGTCAAACAGGTCGGACATTGCGGGGCTGCTCTCCTGCGGCTTGAGGCTGGTCTTGTTTTGAATTCGCGCGCAGCATAGAACCCGCCGCAAGCAAGGCAAGCCCCGGACAGGACCGGGGCGCCTCTCGGCTCAGGCAGATCGGAGAAGACGCAGATGAACATCCTTATCCTTGGCAGCGGCGGGCGCGAACATGCATTGGCCTGGGC
>NZ_LUKH01001394.1:0-1056 GCF_001593695.1 Leisingera sp. F5
ACGCGGACCGGGCCTGCGGGCAGGACCTTGCGGCAGTAGGCTTCGTCCTGCGCGGCAAACAGTTCCATGCAGGGCATGGAGACGACGCGGGTGCCGATGCCTTCGGCTTCCAGCTTGGCCTTGGCTTCCATCGCGACGGAGACCTCGGAGCCGGTGGCGATCAGGATAACCTGTCGCTTACCCTCAGCTTCGGCCAGCACATAGGCGCCTTTTTCGACCATGTTGGTCAGCTTGTGCTCGGTCCGGACGGTGGGCAGGTTCTGACGGGTCAGGGTCATCACCGAGGGGGTGTCCTTGGAGGTGAGGGCGATTTCCCAGGCCTCTGCGGTCTCAACCGTGTCTGCGGGGCGGAACACATAGGTGTTCGGGGTCGCGCGGCAGATCGCCAGATGCTCCACCGGCTGGTGGGTCGGGCCGTCTTCGCCGACGCCGATCGAGTCGTGGGTCATCACAAACACGGTCGGGATCTTCGACAGGGCCGCCAGGCGCATGGCCGGGCGTGCATAGTCGGTGAAGCAGAAGAAGGTGCCGCCATAAGCACGCACACCGCCGTGCAGCACCATGCCGTTCATCGCGGCAGCCATGCCGTGCTCGCGGATGCCCCAATAGACATAGCGGCCCTTGCGGTTGTCGGTGTCGAAGGTGCCCAGGTCGCCGGTCTTGGTGTTGTTGGAGCCGGTAAGGTCAGCCGAGCCGCCCACGGTTTCCGGCATCAAGGGGTTGATAACGGCCAACGCCATTTCCGAGGATTTGCGGGTGGCAACTTTGGGCTGCTCCTCGCTCACCTGCTTTTTCAGCGCCTTGATAGCGGCCGACAGTTTTTTCGGCGCGTCCAGGGCATAGGCGCGGTTGAAACGGTCCTGCTTTTGCGACGACAGCTCGGCAAAGCGGGTTTCCCAGGCTTCGCGCTCGGACTTGCCGCGCGCACCGATCTCTTCCCACTGGGATTTGATATCAGCGGGCACCTCAAACGCGCCGCCGGTCCAGCCATAGGCGTCTTTGGCGGCCTTCAACTGATCTGCATCGGTCAGGGCGCCGTGGCCCTTGGAGGTGTCC
>NZ_LUKH01001395.1:0-1055 GCF_001593695.1 Leisingera sp. F5
TCTGGCAGCAGGTCCGAGGGTTTGGCAATATGGAACGCGCCGGAGGCAATGAAGAGGATGTGGTCAGTCTTGACTGGTCCGTGTTTGGTGCTGACGGTGGTGCCTTCGATCAGCGGCAGCAGATCCCGCTGCACGCCTTCGCGGCTGACGTCGCCGCCGCGGGTCTCCTGGCGCGCGCAGACTTTGTCGATTTCGTCCAGAAAAACGATGCCGTTCTGTTCCACCGATTCCAGCGCGGTGCGAGTGACGGTTTCATCATCCAGCAGCTTGTCGGCCTCTTCGCTGATCAGCACCTCATAGCTTTCGGAAACGGTCATCTTCTTGCGGGTGGTGCGCCCGCCCATTGCCTTGCCGAACAGGTCGCCCAGGTTCAGCGCGCCCATGTTACCGCCGGGCTGGCCGGGGATTTCGAACATATTGCCCATCGGGTTGGATGTGTCTGCAACATCCAGTTCGATCACTGTGTCGTCGAGTTCACCTGACTTCAGCTTCTTGCGGAACATTTCGCGGGTGGCTTCACGCGCGTCTGAGCCGGCGATAGCTTCCAGCACCCGGTTCTCGGCAGCTTTCTGCGCGTTGGCTTTCACATCCTCGCGCATGAATTCGCGGGTCTGGGCGATGGCGCTGTCTGCCAGATCCCGGATGATTTGCTCCACATCGCGGCCCACATATCCGACTTCAGTGAACTTGGTCGCCTCAATCTTGATGAAGGGCGCGCGTGCCAGTTTGGCGAGGCGGCGGGAAATTTCGGTTTTGCCAACACCGGTTGGGCCGATCATCAGGATGTTCTTGGGGTACACCTCATCCCGCAGATCATCAGCCAGCTGCTTACGCCGCCAGCGGCTGCGCAGGGCAACGGCAACGGCACGTTTGGCTTCTTTCTGGCCGATGATGAAACGGTCCAGCTCAGAAACGATTTCGCGTGGGGTCAAATCAGTCATTGGTACTTCCGTTTCAGTGGGATGGCGGCAGCCGGTGAAGCGGCAGCACGCCAGACAAGAGGGAGAGCAGCGCAGCACGGATATGGCTCCAGAAAGCCCCCAGAGCGACCAGGA
>NZ_LUKH01001396.1:0-1055 GCF_001593695.1 Leisingera sp. F5
ATCTTAGCCATTGCGCTTCATCCTGGTTTCCAAGGTTTCCATCTCCCGGCGCACTTTTCGGCCGCGCAGGATTGTCAGCACCACCAGCGCCAGCAGCAGCAGCAGCGAGGCACCATAGGCCGACAGCACCGTATCGGCATATTTTCCAAGATCAGGCATCACGCCTCCAGCCGTTCGCGCGCCATCAATGCCTTGATGCGGCGGGCGCGGATTTCAGTTCCGGTGCGGTAGAACACCAGTGCAAGGAACAACAGCACAAACCCTGCCATGCAGACATAAAGCGGGTTGGAAAACGCATCGGCCACGTTTTCCTTTTCATCCAGGGACAGCGACGCCCCCTGATGCAGCCCCTGGTTCCAGAAGTTCACAGCATAACGGCTGAGCACTGCAAAGACCGAGCCCACCAGGCAGAGGATCGAGGTCAGATCCGCGGCGGTATCGGGATTGTCGATCGCCTCCCACAGAGCAATATAGCCCAAGTAGAACAGGAACAGTACCAGAAAGGAAGTGAGCCGCGGGTCCCAGGCCCACCAGGTGCCCCACATCGGCTGCCCCCAAATCGCGCCGGTGATCAGCGCAATCACGGTCATCACCACGCCCACCGGTGCGGCGGCACGGGCCGCCAGCGCGCTGACGTGATGGCGGCGGATCACCCAGACCAGCGAGGTCACAAGCATCATGAACCAGGCGTTGATTGCCATCAGCGCCGAGGGCACATGCAGGAAGATGATCTTGACGGTGGAGCCCTGGCGGAAATCGTCCGGCGTGAAGAAGAAACCCCAGACAAGGCCTACAGTAATCAGCACTGCAGAGCTGACCCAGAGGGCCGGCATCACCTTTTCGGTGGTGGCCAGGAACTTTTTCGGGTTGGCGTATTCCCAGATCGACATGTTGGCTATTTAGCTCTTGTTCTCGGGTTTCTCAATTCACGGCGTCGGCAAATGTCCTAGCGCAAATTGACGCGCAGGACAGCGGCGCTTGCAAAGGGTAAGAGGGCGATGGAGGCAGCGGAGATGCCGGCCAGCAGCAGCATCGGTGTTTGAACAGCCATGCCT
>NZ_LUKH01001397.1:0-1055 GCF_001593695.1 Leisingera sp. F5
ACTCGAATTCTGTGGCCGATATTGATTGGGTTGAGATCCGTACCGATCCGCAAATACGCCATAAAATTCTGTTCGATCCCGGTCATGGCCTGGAAGAAAGGCTTATTTCCGAGCAGTTTACGTAAGCGTTTAACGAAGGGTTCACGGATTTGTGAACTTACCGGTAACGATTCCGTGCGATGATTTACCCACAGGCGGATGTGGATGGTAGCTGCCAAAGGGCAAAATGCCACAGATCCGTACCGGCGTGTTTTGTGCGTTCCAGTTTTTTAAGTTCCCTGCCGGTTACGACCACGGAAGCTGTGCCAAACGCCGGGTTCGCAGAATGCGACAAGGCGCGCGCTGTTATTAGTGAGTGACCTAGGTATGGAAGTTCCCCGGGGGCGGTTCAATCCGTTCCCCGGGACCTTAAGCGGGCCGGGTGTGACGATGAATACTTGCTCCACTGCACCCTTTCGAACTCCCTATAGGGACCTTCTCCAAGTCGAACGTATTGAGGTGGTTCATGCTGCCGTTTGCCGGCTGACCGCAATGTCAGGTGCTTCCTCCGGCTTGCATCTGGTCCCACAGCGGCAGGCACATGCGGCCTGCACGGGCTTCAATCGCAGCGCAGGCGCCCACCGCAAGATCCTCTCGCCAGCGGCGGGCGGCGATCTGCACATTGATGGGCTGCGGCCCGTTCGGCAGCTGCGCCAGCCGGGCAGGGACTGAGGCGGCAGGCAGGCCGAGAAAGTTCATCGCGTAAGAATAAACTGCGCAGCCCAGCACCTCATGCACACCTTCGGCGCCTTCGGTGTCTCGGTCCGGCTTGAAAAAGGGCTGCGGCAGGAAGGGCGACAGCACCAGCGGGTATTCCTCCATGAACAGGGACCATTGCCGCGCGTAATGGGTGCGCTTGGCCATCATCTGCAGCAGCTCATCGCCGGCAAAGGGCGGGAACTCCTGGAAATAGACGGCAAAGATATCGCGCACGGTCCGGGAGCCCGCCGCGTCCACATCCCCCTTCATCAGCGCATGGATCTCACCCATCAGTGCGCGGTAACCGGTGCGTCCGG
>NZ_LUKH01001398.1:0-1055 GCF_001593695.1 Leisingera sp. F5
CCCAGATGCCGATGATTTTCATCGTCGGCGGCCTGGCCGGGCAGTCGCTGGCCTCGAACCCCTGTTTTGCCACCTTGCCGATCTCGCTGATCGTGGCCGGGTCGATGATGGCGGCCACTCCGGTCTCAGCCGTCATGCAGCGCTGGGGCCGCCGGGCCGGCTTTTTCGCAGGGGCGGCCTTTGGCGCCTTGGGCGGGCTGGTCGGGGCTTATGGGTTGTACCTTGGCTCCTTTCCGATCTTTCTGATCGGCAGCCTGCTGACCGGCGTCTATATGAGCGCGCATGGATTCTACCGCTTTGCAGCAGCCGACACGGCGTCCGAAGCGTTCCGCCCCAAGGCGATCTCCTATGTTATGGCAGGCGGGCTTGCGGCCGCCATCATCGGCCCGCAAATTGTGAAGGCCACCAGCCAAGCCTTTGTTATTCCGTTCTTCGGCACCTATCTGGCAGTGATTACCGTGAACGTGGTGGGGGCCGCGCTGTTCCTGTTTCTGGACATCCCCAAACCGCCAGCCCTCAGTGCTGACAGCCCCAAAGGCCGCAGCCGGATGGAGTTGCTGAAGACCCCGGTCATTGCCGTCGCAGTGATTTGTGCAATGGTTTCTTACGCGTTGATGAACCTGGTGATGACTTCCACGCCGCTCGCCGTGGTCGGCTGCGGTTTCACCGAAGGCTACGCTGCCGATGTTGTTACCTCCCACGTTCTGGCGATGTATGTGCCGTCCTTCTTCACCGGTCATCTGATCGCCCGCTTCGGTGTGGAAAAGATCGTGGCGGCGGGTCTGGTTATCCTTGCCGCTGCGGGCGCAGTCGCCTTGCAGGGTGTGGAGATTGAGAACTTTTTCATCGCGCTGGTGCTCTTGGGCGTGGGCTGGAACTTTGGCTTTATCGGTGCCACCACAATGCTGGCCGGTGCCCACGAAAGCCATGAGCGCGGCCGGATGCAGGGGCTGAACGACTTTCTGGTCTTTGGCGGGGTCACCATGGCGTCGCTGGCTTCGGGCGGGCTGATGAACTGCTCGGGCGGCAACCCGGCCGACGGCTGGAGCGCCGTG
>NZ_LUKH01001399.1:0-1055 GCF_001593695.1 Leisingera sp. F5
TTTCAGCGAGCCCAGCGAGGACGCGCCCGAGGCCTCCGCCGCCGCAATCTGCTGATGCCGCAGCTCCAGCGTCTGGGCGATCTGCTCGGCCCGGATGCGGAAGTCTCGGCCCGGATCGCCGAACAACCCCAGCCCGATCTGGATATAGGCCAGGGTTTCCAGCAGCAGGAAGCCCAGGAACCAGGACCACAGGCCCCGCGCCCCGAACCAGACCGGCCCCAGCAAACCCGCTGCCCAGTTCAAGGTGAAGCGGTAGCCCGGCGCCTCCATCATGTAGCTGAAGACCTGCTGATAATACGCCTGCGACTGGCCGGTGAACTCTCCCACCAGCGCATTCAGGCGGTCGGCGGTTTCCGGTTTGATCTGTGATTGGCCGAAGTGTTGCATCATAGCCTCCTTACGCCTGGCTGTCCTGAATGGCGCGGATCAGCCCCGCACGGTTGATCACCCCGACAGTGCTGCCGGCATCGGCCACCTTGACAATGCCGTGGCCGTCAACGGCCAGGTCCATCAGGTCGCTCAGATCCATATCGGGCCGCGCCACTTTGGCATCTGTCGGCAGCGCGCCGTGAGTGGCTTCGAACTCCGCCACCGGCTTCATCACCGAATGGGCAAAAATCATGTTCAGCTTGGAGATGCCGGCCACGAAGTCCGCCACGTAATCATCCGCCGGATTGAGGATGATCTCCTCCGGCGTGCCGATCTGCACAATGCGGCCGTCCTTCATGATCGCGATGCGGTGGCCGATACGGATCGCCTCGTCGAGGTCATGGGTGATGAACATGGTGGTCTTGCCCAGCTTGCGGGACAGCTCCATGAACTGATCCTGCAGCTGCTTGCGGATCAGCGGATCCAGCGCCGAAAACGGCTCGTCCAGGAACCAGATGTCGGGCTCGATCGCCAGGCTGCGGGCAATGCCGACACGCTGCTGCTGGCCGCCGGACAATTCGCGCGGGAAGTAATCTTCGCGACCCGACAGCCCGACCAGTTCGATGACTTCCAGCGCACGGGCGCGGCGTGCGTGGCGGTCCTGACCGCGCATTTCCAGCGGGAAG
>NZ_LUKH01001400.1:0-1054 GCF_001593695.1 Leisingera sp. F5
TCTCGACCCTGAACTACCTGAGCCACGATGCCGAGGCTGCAATCATCCTGTCCAAGGCGCCGCATTACAACACCGCCGAAGGCCGCAAGACCATCAGCCAGATGGTCACCGTTGCCGACCTCACCCGCACCGCCTTCATGAACGGCGATCTGTCGACCGTGATGTCGCCGCGGACCGTGATCAACTGGGCGCAGAACGTCGAGATCTTCCGCAACGTGGGCTATGCCTTCCGGCTGTCATTCCTGAACAAATGCGACGAGCTGGAGCGCCAGACCGTGGCCGAGTTCTACCAGCGCTGTTTTGACGAAGAGCTGCCGGAAAGCGCCGCGAGCGTTTCGCTGGGCTAATCTGTGACGTGCCGCCCGGCCATTTGGCCGGGCAGCGCCCGTCCCGCCCTCCGTCATTCCGGAGGCGTGCTTTCAGCACGACGGGGCGGGCACACCGCTTCCCACCCCGCCGGGCCGGGCGCTGCCCTCACCGCAGCTGACCCACTGGACTTTCCCAAAAAGAGGGGGGATGCTCACAAGGGACTAGGTGCGACCATGAAAAAGCCGAACGACAACCCAGCCGATCCGTTCAAGAAGGCGCTGGCTGAAGCCACCAAGGTGATGGCCAACGACCCGGAACTGTCGGTCAGCTATACCGTTGACCCCTCGGGGCTGTCGGGTGACTCAATGCGGCTGCCGCAGGTCTCGCGCCGGATGAGCCGCGAAGAGGTGCTGCTGGCCCGCGGCACCGCCGACGCACTGGCGCTGCGCCACAAATTCCACGACGATGCCACCCACGCCAGATACGTCCCGCAGGGCGAAATGGCCCGCGATCTTTATGAGGCGATGGAAACCGCCCGCTGCGAGGCGATGGGCGCGCGCCATATGCCGGGCACCGCGTCGAACATCGACGTGAAGATCCGCAACGAGTCGATCCGCCGCGGTTATGACCAGATGAAATCCTCCTCCGAGGCGCCGCTGGCGGCCTCGGCCGGCTATCTGATCCGCCATCTGGCCACCGGGCGCCCGCTGCCCGAAGGGGCCTCCAACATCATGGAGCTGTGGCG
>NZ_LUKH01001401.1:0-1054 GCF_001593695.1 Leisingera sp. F5
CCGCCGAGCAGGCCTATGCCAAGATCTGCGCCGGCGCCTGCGCCGTGCAGTTCTATACGGCAATGGTCTATGGCGGGCTGTCGCTGGCCGGGGATATTGCCCGCGGGTTGGACGCGCTTCTGGCGCGGGACGGGTTCGAGAATGTCGCGCAAGCGGTTGGAACCAAACGGAAGGACTGGCTGTGATCACTTATTGGCATTATCCGAAATGTTCGAAATCCCGCGCCGGACTGGCGTTGATCGAAGAACGCGGTGCGGAGGTCCGGACACGGGTCTATCTGGAAGATGCTCCCTCGGTGGAGGAGTTGAAATCCGTGCAGGCGGCACTTGGTGTTGCTGCTATTGGCCTGATGCGGACCGGCGAGAAAGTCTTCAAGGAGCTGGGCCTGACGAAGGACAGCCCGGAGCAAGATCTGCTGGCGGCGATGGCGGCGCATCCGATCCTGATCGAGCGTCCGATTGCCATCAAAGGCAACAAAGCTGTGATTGGCCGGCCGACCGAGGCAATTGCAGCACTGCTTTAGCAACCGGCGACGTTTTCCGGCCCGGAAAACGTCTCGGAAATCACGTGATTTCCGGGCCGGAATTCTCGCAGAATTCCGGCTTGCTCACACTCCGACCTGCGCCTCCAGACGCGGATAGCGCAGGCCCAGCGTGACGCCGCGGGCGATGTTCAAAACGATCAGCGACGCCCAAAGGCCGTGATTGCCAAAAGCCGGCACCAGCAGCAGCAGCGCCATCACATAGATGGCCACCGATTGCAGCATCGCCCACCGCATGTCGCGGGTCCAGGTGGCCCCGATGTAGATGCCGTCAAACATCCAACTGGCAATTCCCAGAACCGGCATTGCCACGGCCCAGATCAGGAACACCCGCCCGGCTGCGCGCACATCCTCCGAAGTTGACATCAGGTCGATCAGCCAGGGACCTCCGACGGCAAAAGCCAGCCCCAGCAGGACTGCACCGCCAACGCCCCATTGAGACGTCACCACGGCAGCCCGGCGCACGCGCGCACGCTCCTTTGCACCAACAGCACCGCCCACCAGCGCCTCAGC
>NZ_LUKH01001402.1:0-1053 GCF_001593695.1 Leisingera sp. F5
CAGCCCGTGGTCGACAAACACGCAGGTCAGCTGGTCGCCGATCGCCTCGTGGATCAGGATTGCGGCTACCGAGGAGTCCACGCCGCCGGACAATCCGCAGATCACCTGCTTGTCGCCAACCTGCTCGCGGATCTTCTCGATCATCTGCTCGCGGTAGGCACCCATGGTCCAGTCGCCTTCGAATCCGGCCAGACGCACGAAGTTCTCATAGAGCTTGGCGCCGTTCGGGGTGTGATGCACTTCCGGGTGGAACTGCACCGCATAGAAATTGCGGGAGACATCGGCGGTGATGGCATAAGGCGCGTTGGGGGAGGTGCCGTAGACCTCGAACCCCGGGGCGATCTTGCTTACGTGGTCGCCGTGCGACATCCAGACCTGTTCGCGGTCGCTGTCATTGGCAAACCAGCCTTCCAGCAGCGGCGGAGTCTCCACGGTAGGCGTCACAAAGGCGCGGCCGAATTCGGCGGTGCCATGGCCGCTCTCAACCATGCCGCCCAGCTGGTGCATCATCACCTGCTGGCCATAGCAGATGCCCAGGATCGGCACGCCATAGTCGAAAATCTCCTGCGGAGCGCGCGGAGAGCCCTCGCGGGTCACACTGTCCGGCCCGCCGGAGAATATCACCGCTTTGGGCGCCAGTTCGCGCACAAACTCGATGGTGACATTCTGATAGGGGTGGATTTCGCAATAGACATTCAGCTCGCGCAGGCGGCGTGCAATCAGCTGCGTGACCTGGCTGCCGAAGTCGATGATGAGAAGGCGGTCATGGGATGTCTCTGTCATGTACGCGCCATAGGCCAGGAACAGGTTTTCCGCAAGAGGGTTTGGGCTTGCTCCTGCCCGCAGTCCTGATTTTCACGGCAGACCGGTCGGGAACCTGCCAAAGGTATGCCAAAGTCCACGGTCGCAGTGCAAAATGCCCCGCCAATGTCGCTTTTCAACTTGAATGGCCGTAATCCTGCGGCGGCGTGGTGTGAGGTGGCTATAATACCCATCGCAATGAAATGCCTGTGGTGAGGATAAACCATGACAGAAGCAGCACCGCGCCGTCGC
>NZ_LUKH01001403.1:0-1053 GCF_001593695.1 Leisingera sp. F5
GGGCTGATCCTGGCGGTCTGGGCGGCTGGCCTGGGGGCGGCGGCGCAATACGGTAAGATTTCGGTGATCTTCGGCCGGATGGGCGAACTGTACCCGCAGGCAGGCAATGCGCTCAGCTTTTCGGTCTCGCTGGTTGGCACACTGGGTATACTGCTGGGCGCGGTGGCGGGGCTGTATGTGGCCGCCTTTGGCTACCGGCGGACACTGGTCTGGGCGCTGTGGGCCGGGGCGGCGATGTCGGCCCTGCAGGCGCTGCATCTGCCGTTCGGGGTGTTTCTGGCGTCCCGTGTTGTTGAAGGGTTGTCGCACTTAGGTGTTGTGGTGGCTGGGCCGGTGCTGATTGCACAGTTAAGCTCCGACCGGGGGCGGGGGCTGGCCATGACTCTGTGGAGCACGTTTTTTGCCGTCGCCTTTACCCTGCTGGCCTGGTTCGGCCTGCCGCTGGCGGATGCCTGGGGGCTGCTGGCGCTGTTCGGCGCCCATGCAGCGGTGATGGCGGTGCTGGCGCTGCTGCTGGGCTTTGCCTTGCGCGAAGTGCCGGTGCCAAAGCGGACGCTGCTGCCGCGGCTGGCGGAATTGCCGGGGTTGCATCTGCCCGTCTACCGCTCCCCCTGGATATCGGCGCCGGCTGCGGGCTGGCTGTTTTACACCTGCTGCTTTGTGGCGGTGCTGACGGTGATACCGCCCTATATCGCCGCGGACACGCGGGCCTTCGTGCTGGGGGCAATGCCGCTGGCCAGTATTGCGGTGTCGATGACGTTAGGGGTGTATCTGCTGCGGCTCCTGCCGGGGGTGCGGCTGGCGCAGCTGGGGTTCCTGGCCTGTGCCGCCGCTGCGCTATGGCTGTGGATGATGCCTGGTGCGCCGGCCGCGTGTATCGCCATGGCGGGGGCTATGGGGCTGGTGCAGGGCGGCTCATTCGCTGCGGTGCCGCAGTTGAACGGCAGTGCGGCAGACCGGTCGCAGGCCAGCGGTGCGATGGCGCAGATGGGCAATCTGGGCAACACCGTTGGCACGCCGCTGATGGTGCTTTCCCTGTCGCTGGGCGGGTTT
>NZ_LUKH01001404.1:0-1052 GCF_001593695.1 Leisingera sp. F5
GAATGACATGAGCTTCCCTGAAGTTGTCAAAGGGCCGCCCAAGCCGTCCGGACTGTATCAGCCGTCGGTGTTTTCACTGCCCAAGGGGACTGAGCGTTACGTCGTCGAAGGTTGCGGTGCGATCCTGATCCGGGTTGAAACCGGCGATACGGTGACGGTGACCAATGACGAGGGCGGTCAGCCCTGCGAAATCGTTGCGGTTGAGGATAAGGGGCGCATTGATGCGGGTGTCATCGGCGCGGCAGCCAACTGCGATGCCGAAGGGTTGAAGGCGCTGCTGACCTCGACGGACCAGTCCTTGCGCGGCTTGCGGCTGGGGATGGAAGCACGCGGTATCGACTTGGCGCAGGGCGGTGCGGTGCGGTTGTTTGATGCGGCGACGCCTGCAAAGACCGAGGAGAGCTTTACCGCGCAGCGAGACGGTGTGGTGATCATCGCCGCACCGGGCGGGATCATGGACTTTGAACAGCAGGACACAGCGACACCGCTGACGGTCATGGTTAAGCGGGCAGTGATCAAGCAGGTCGCGCGGTTTGAATTGCCTGATCCGCTGGCTGATCCGGTGCTGGACCTGCGGATCAAAAGTGCAACTGCCGAAGCCTATTTTGTGAAGGCTGGCGACTACATCCAGGTGCTTGATGTTGATGGGCGCCAATGTACTGATTTTCAGTGTTTTGCGGCCCGCAAGCTGGACAAGGGGATCGAGCATGCGCTGGACGTGACCACAACCCGGACGCTGATGGGCCATGCATATCCGATGCCGGGGCTGCACGCAAAATACTATGACCAGGACATGCTGCCGCTGGTCGAGGTGGTGCAGGATACTGTTGGCCGTCACGATGCTTTTGCCTTGGCCTGCGCTGCCAAATACTATGACGACATCGGCTATCCCGGACACGCAAACTGTTCGGACAATTTCAATGGTGTATTGGCCCAGCACGGGGTGACGCCGCGCGCGGGCTGGATGGCGATCAACTTCTTCTTCAACACCGGGCTCGACGACCATGGCGTTATGTATGCCGATGAGCCCTGGACCCGGCCCGGCGATTACG
>NZ_LUKH01001405.1:0-1052 GCF_001593695.1 Leisingera sp. F5
GTTCATCACCAGTCCTGTCATGCCGGATGGGCGCTGATGCGGGATTTCGCTTTTGACCACATCGCCGCGGGTCACGGCCGGGAAATTATAGACGCCGTCCCATTTGTCGGCGTTGAATTCGCGCACCGCGCTCAGCCCGCCTGCCTTGAAGGCTTCAAACAGCACGGTTGCGTCGCCAAAGAAGTCGATGCGCAGCTCATCAAAGTTCCGGGTGCCGCGGTGCAATGGCAAATCCTTGCCCCAGTAATTCGGATTGCGCGCCAGGGTGACAAAGCGGCCGGGTTCGAACTCCGTCACCACATAGGCGCCGGTGCCGACAGGCGCGCCTGCTACCGTATCCGTGCCGAAGTCCTTGCCTTGCCATTGCGCTTTCTTAAGGATCGGGCGCATTCCGGCAATCAGCGCCAGCTCCCGGTCTTCGGTATTGAACGTCAGGCGCAGGCTGCGCGGTCCGGTCTGTTCAATCCGCGCCACTTTGGTCCAGAAACCGCGGTAGCGCGGGTGGCCTTGGGTACCCAATGTCTCATAGGACCAGATCACATCCTCGACGGTTACCGGGCTGCCATCGGAGAATCGCGCCTCCTCGCGAAGGGTGAATTCGACCCAGGAGCGGTCCTCGGGCACCTCAATCGATTCGGCTAGGAGACCGTAAAGCGTGAACGGCTCATCCCAGGAGCGGCCCATCAGGCTCTCGTATCCCCAGAACCGAAGCTGCCACGGCGCGGTCCCCTTAAGGGTGAATGGGTTCAGCGTGTCAAAGCCGCCGGTATTGCCAAAAACAACCTTGCCGCCTTTAGGGGCATCGGGGTTGGCATAGGGTAAAGACACAAAATCCGGTGGCAGCGCAGGCGCCCCATACATAGCTATGCCATGACCCGATTCTGCCTGCGCAAAATTCGCAGCAAAAGCCAAGGTGATTCCGGTCAGTGCCGCACGGAGATTCAGGAAATTTTCTTTTCGCAGTTTCACAACAATCCCGCTCTGCCCTTATTTTCTTGCCTCTGCACGCTACGTGCGCTTTTTCGTCTTTTCAAACTTTTAGCTTGGACGAA
>NZ_LUKH01001406.1:0-1052 GCF_001593695.1 Leisingera sp. F5
CCCCAGGGATCAGAACTTCAGCGGCACAAAGGCCAGCGCCAGGGGATACGGCGTTGATGCGGTGGCGGCGGCGCTGCAGGGCTTCGGTGTTGAAAACTACATGGTGGAGATCGGCGGCGATCTGGTGACCAAGGGTGAAAATGCCAAGGGCGAGGCCTGGCGCATCGGTATCGAGAAACCCGATGCGGCGGCGCAAACGGTGCAGCTGATCGTGCCGGTCAGCAATCTGGGGCTGGCGACCTCGGGCGATTACCGGAATTACTTCGAGCATGAGGGCATGCGCTATTCCCATATCCTCGACCCGGTGGCGGGGCGGCCGGTGACGCATGCCACCACCTCGGTCACGGTGATTGCGGAAAACGCCATGCTGGCGGATGCCTGGGCCACCGCGATGCTGGTTTTGGGCCGCGAAAACGGGCTGAAGCTTGCACAAGAGCATAAACTTGCCGTGTTTTTCATTGATCGGGACGTGCAAGCCGGTGCGGATGCCTATATGACCTCTGCCAGCAGCGCGTTCGAGGCGCTGACCGGAAACTGAAGCCGCCGCCAAGCAATCCTGCGAGGGACCACAACATGAGCACCTTTCTTCTGGCCTTTATCCTGCTGCTGATCGTTACCCTGGGCATGTCGCTGGGGGTCATTCTGATGGGCAAGAAGATCAAGGGCAGCTGCGGCGGGTTGAATGCGATCTCGGGCGCCGACAAATGCGTGGTGTGCTCGAAAGACATCGACCCCGACAGCCCACTGCGCGACAAGCTGCAGTGCAAGCGCGCGCGGCAGATGGTCGAACAGATGCAGCAAGAACAGGCCTGAGACCGCTCGGGGGTCGTCCCGCACTGGACCTGTCCCGCACCGGAACTGAATGCCTGAACTCACTCAGCTTTTGCTGACAAAGCTGCGGTTGCGCTGGCCGGTGTTTGATCCGGTGCCCAACCCTTGCCCAGTGAAATCTGCAGCCCGGCCCAGGCCAGCGCCAGATCACGGCGGGCGGAGATCAGATTCAGCTCATTGTCCCGCAGCGCTTCTTCGGTGTTGAGCAGGTCGAACAGGGT
>NZ_LUKH01001407.1:0-1052 GCF_001593695.1 Leisingera sp. F5
GTCTGGTGATGGCGCAGCCTGGCTATAACCGGCGCTACGGGCAAAACCCTTACCAGGGATATGACACGTCTGACTGGCCGTTTCTGTATGATGGCACCCCGCCGCCGCATGGGCTGGCACCGCTGGACCGGGTGGTGCGGGTTGGCAGCCGGGCCTGGCCGCTGGCGCGGCTGGCAAAGGCAGGCGAGATCCGTGAAGCAGGCGTGGTGCTCAGCTGGCGGGCCGGGCAGGCCTCGGCGCTGGATGCGGGCACGCTGGCCAAGGGACGGGACATCGGATCAGTCCGGGTGCGCGATGCAAGCGGGTTCGACGTGGCGCATGATGTGATGTTTGCCTTTGCCTTTCACGCCTTCTGGCCGGACGGACGCTGGATGCTGAAATGACAAAAGGCGCGCCGCCGGGGCGCGCCTTGAGCAGGTCAATGACCGTGATGGTCAGAACAGAAAGTTGTCCGCGTCCTGCAGCTGCGCCACGGTGATGTCTTCCACCAGAATGGTGACATTGGCAAAGGAGACCAGGACATTGTTGCCTTGGCTTTCAAAATCCAGCTGGCTCAGCCGGCTGGCGCCGCGGCCGATTGCGATGCGATCCTCACCGGCGGTGAAATCGGTGATAGTGTCGTTACCGTGGCCTTTGTGGAAGACGAAGGTATCCGCCTGGCTGCCGCCGGTCAGCACGTCGTTGCCCTTGTGGCCCAGCAGCATGTCGCGCCCGGACTCGCCCTTCAGTGTATCGCTGCCGCCGCCGCCGACCAGCAGGTCGTTGCCCGAATTGCCGATCAGAACGTCCTTGCCATGGCCGCCCTTCAGCTCATCGGCGCCGCCGCCGCCCAGCAGCCTGTCGCCGTGTTTGCCGCCAATCAGCAGATCATCGCCCATGCCGCCAATCAGCATGTCGCGTCCGCTGCCGCCCCAAAGGTCGTCATCGCCATCGCCGCCGTTGAGCGTATCGCGGTCGGCGCCACCCAGCAGGCGGTCATTGCCATCTTCGCCCAGCAACAAGTCGCTGCCGGACAGACCGGATAAGGTGTCATTGCCGGCACCGCCCAAGAT
>NZ_LUKH01001408.1:0-1051 GCF_001593695.1 Leisingera sp. F5
ACGGGCTTGCCGTCCTGCCACAGCGATTGATGCACATGGGAGGAAGAGCCGACCTTATCGTGGCTCCATTTCGGCAGGAAGGTCACCGCATGGCCCTGCTGGTGGGCGATTTCCTTCACCGCGTGTTTGGCGATCGTGTGGTATTCAGCCGTGTCCATCGCCGCGGCGTATTTGATGTTGAGCTCTTCCTGGCCGGTCTCCGCCTCACCCTTGGAGTTCTCGATCGGCAAGCCCGCGTCCCACAGGTGGTTGCGGATCGGACGCATCACATGCTCTTCACGGGTGGTCTGAAGGATGTTGTAATCCTCGTTGTAGCCCGAGATCGGCGCCAGGTCGCGGAAACCGGACTTGCGGATCTCGTCAAAGCTCTTTTCGAACAGGAAAAACTCCAGCTCGGTGGCGCACATGGCGTCATAGCCCATCGCCTTAAGCCGGTTTACCTGGCGTTTCAGGATCGCGCGGGGAGAGTGTGAAACCTCTTCATGCGTGTGGTGATCCAGCACATCGCACAGCACCATCACCGTGCCCTCCAGCCACGGCACCGGGCGCAGGGTCGCCAGGTCCGGCTTCATCACATAATCGCCATAGCCGTTTTCCCAGCTGGTCGAGGCATAGCCGTCCGGCGTCGCCATCTCCAGGTCCGTCGCCAGCAGATAGTTGCAGCAATGGGTCTCTTCCCAGGCGCCGGCAACAAAATGCTTGGCGTGGAAACGCTTGCCCATCAGCCGACCCTGCATGTCCACAAGACAGACCAGAACGGTGTCGACCAGACCCGAAGAAACCTGGGATTTCAAATCATCGAAGGAGAGCATGAGCAGCCCTTTGCGTGTTCAGGCCAAAACTTTTCTTCAAAAGTTTTGGCAAATTCCTTGAGTAAGGAATTTGGCCCGCTGCGGTGCAGGCCAAATCCTGTTTTTCAACAGCCCCTTAGCCGTAGCGGTAGGGGCGGCCCGCTTTTTGCATGTCGGCGTTGTACTTCTTGAAGATCTCGACAACCTTTGCCTTTGTTTCGGATTCGGCTGCGATCTCGTCCCAGAACTTCACTGCCGCG
>NZ_LUKH01001409.1:0-1050 GCF_001593695.1 Leisingera sp. F5
GGATATCCTCGCGCCGGTCCGCCAGCGACGGCACCGCAACCGGCACCACATTCAACCGGTGATACAGCTCCTGACGGAAGCCGCCTGCTTCGATTTCTGCATCCAGGTCCTTGTTGGTGGCGGAAACCACCCGCAGATCGACACGGATTTTGTCCGAACCGCCAACCCGCTGGAACTGTTGATCCACCAGCACTCGCAGGATTTTGGACTGGGTGCCCAGCGGCATATCGGCAACTTCATCAAAGAACACAACGCCGCCATGCGCCTGCTCCAGCAAGCCGGGTTCCACCCCGCGCTCGGAGGATTCGCGGCCGAACAGAACCTCTTCCATCCGGTCGGGTTCGATACTGGCACAGTTGACAGTGATAAAAGGCGCGGACGCCCGGTTGGAATTGGCATGAATATAGCGTGCGGCAATTTCCTTGCCGCTGCCGGCCGGTCCGGTCAGCATCACCCTGCCGTTCGACTTGGTCACCTTGTCCAACTGGCTGATCAACGTCCGGAACGACGCAGAGGTGCCGATCATTTCCGCCGGGCCTGTATCCCTGCGCTTGAGATCCGAATTTTCCCGGCGCAGACGCGAGGTTTCCATGGCGCGGCGGATCACCACCATCAGCTGGTCGATATTGAAGGGCTTCTCGATGAAATCATAGGCCCCCTGCTTGATCGCTGCGACAGCAATTTCG
Source organism: Leisingera sp. F5 (assembly GCF_001593695.1). NCBI lineage: Bacteria > Pseudomonadati > Pseudomonadota > Alphaproteobacteria > Rhodobacterales > Roseobacteraceae > Leisingera > Leisingera sp. F5. The sequence continues at coordinate 687 of NZ_LUKH01001409.1, forward strand.
ATGTTGCCGTGACCGGAAATGATCACCACCGGAACTTCCGGATTGTCGCGCTTAACTGCCTTCAGGATATCGATACCGTCCATCTGGCTGTCCTTCAGCCAGATATCCAGGATCATCAGCGCCGGCTCGGCGTCCTCAAGACGGGCCATGCATTCGTCGGAATTGGCAGCCTTTCGAGTGGCGTAGCCTTCATCCTCCAGAATATCCGAGACCAGTTCCCGGATGTCGCGCTCGTCATCTACAATCAGAATGTCACTCATGTCAGACCTGCTTTCACTGTGCTCTTGTTTGGCGCCGCTGCCCGGTTTGCGGCGGGCAGGCGGATTACCGCCATCGCGCCGTAATGCGCGTGTCCCTCGAATAC
>NZ_LUKH01001410.1:0-1050 GCF_001593695.1 Leisingera sp. F5
AATCCCGCATCGACGAAACCGTCAAAGCCAGCGACGTGGTGCTCTTTATGAAAGGCACCAAGGAAATGCCCCAGTGCGGCTTCTCCTCGCGCGTGGCGGGCGTGCTGAACTACATCGGCGTTGACTACACCGATGTGAACGTGCTGGCGGATGAGGACATCCGCTCCGGCATCAAGGAATACTCCGACTGGCCGACCATTCCGCAGCTTTACATCAAGGGCGAATTCGTCGGCGGTTGCGACATCATCACCGAGATGACCCTGTCAGGCGAGTTGGATGGCATGTTCGAACAGAACAGCATCGCTTTTGACAAGGATGCTGCCGACAAGATCCGCGAAGCCAACGGCTAAAAGCTGAAGGCTCTTTTCATCACAAAGGCCTGCCGCATTCTGTTGCGGCAGGCCTTTTTTGTTTCGTGACGGATGCGGGGTTTTACGCCGCGTCGATCAGCACCAGGTCATCGGCGGTAAAGGTATCGCCGGCCCCCTGCAACCGGGCCACAACCTCGCCCTGCTGCAGGATCAGCGCATCGCCTGTTTCCGCATCATTTTCAACACTGTAGTCGTCGGCATTCACGGTTTCGCTGCCATTGTCAAAAACCAGCTGAACCACGTCTTCGCCCGCTGTGTAATCGGTGATGGTGATGACACCGGTTGCGTCCTGCGACATATACAGGCTGAAGTCATCCTGACCTTCGCCGCCGGTTCCGGTATCGCCGGCGCCCATCAGCAGGAAGTCATTGCCGGCACCGCCATCCAGCGTATCCGCGCCATCTGCCGCGTTGGAGAAGCCGACACCCTCAAGCGTTGCACCCTCATCCTGGTCGCGCAGGCTGGCAATCTCTTCCGGTGTCAGGTCCCGCGTCAGGTTTACCCCGCTCAAGGCATCATTGCCGGCGCCGCCATTCAAAACATCCGCGCCGTCGCCGCCGATCAGGTCGTCATCCCAGGTACCGCCGTCCAGCGTATCGTCGCCGCCGTCGCCGAACAGAACGTCGATGCCGCCATCGCCGGAAATCGAGTCATTTCCTGCACCGCCATAGGCAATGTC
>NZ_LUKH01001411.1:0-1050 GCF_001593695.1 Leisingera sp. F5
GCGCGAGGCCGGCGACCGCAGCCGCCGGCAGGAGATCCTGAAAGAGATGTCGATGATGGATGCGCGAATTGAAATCGCGCGCAAGGCTTACACGAAGTAGGCCGATTTACCCTTTGATTTCCGGCCAGATTTCTGGGTCCAACCCGTCGATGAACGGCGCCAGAACATCGGCGTATTTTTCCCACTTGCCGATTGAACGCGTGTGCGCAGTCTGCCTGACTTGGGTGTTCGACAGCGTCAGCACCTGGCCCTCGTGCCGTTCCGGGTGGGCCATGTCCTCAACCCAGTCCAGCCCGCAGAATTCTGCCAGCCTGCGGCTTTCGCCCTCGATATCCGCAACCAGGGTTTCATAGCGCAGATCATAGATCCGGCCCGGCATGACCCGGCGCCAGTGCTGCATCAGCCGGCCATAGAGGTTGAAGCGGTGCGCCATTGCCCTCAGGTCATAGGCATAGGTGAGCGAGCTGCCGGAGAAATAGCCGCGCCAGATCGACAGCGCCACATCGCGCGGGTCGCGGCAAAGATGAACAAACCGTGCATCGGGGTAAGCGGTCAGCAGATGGCCCATAAGGCGATAATTGTCGGGCATCTTGTCGACATAGGCCAGGGTGCCCTTAGGCATTTCCGGCAAGCGGCTGATGTCCTCGGCGACGAATGTGCGGGCGGCCTCGGGGGTGAAGCCCTGATCCTTGTCCAGGTAGGGATGCAGCAGGAAGGCCGGCACGCCGCGCTCACCCAGCGGGAAAACGTCGGGGTGCAGGCCGATCACGGTTTCAGTCAGCGTGGTGCCGGAGCGCGGCATCCCCACCACATAGATCGGGCGCGGGCCGTCAACTTCAGTCTCCGCCGGGGTGATGGCCTCCGGGAAGGCGGCCATGAGGCGGCCGAACTGGCGTTCGCTGTCCTCGTAATCATATGGGTTCTGCGCCGCCATACAGGCGTTGGCCTCGTCGTTGTGGGACGCAAAGGCGTCCTTGCCGCCCGCATGATCGGCGATCCGGGCCAGGGCAAAGCTGACGTTGGCCCGGTCCAGCGAGCGCGGTGGTGCCG
>NZ_LUKH01001412.1:0-1048 GCF_001593695.1 Leisingera sp. F5
TTGGTCTACCCCTGGCTAAGCATACCAGAGGCACATTGTGCCTGCCTTGAGTGAGGTCAAACCAGCCCGTTCTGCGCCTGCACGCCAAAACCATGTCTGGATCAAGGCGCGCGGACTTGCTGCCGGATAGACTCAACCTATCCAGACAGGAGACAAAAAATGACCCAGACCGGTACCCAAACCAGATCAAAAGCCGGGTTGACTAGCAGGGCCCTGGCCGTTTTTGGTGTAACCTTCTCATTTGCAGCTATTCTTCTCAGCGGCAGCATCCTTTTCTTTTCGCCCAAAGGTAAAATTTCTAATCAGGTGGATTGGGAGGCGCTGGGACTGGGCAGGCAGGACTGGAGTGATCTCCATATTGTCCTGGCGGCGCTGTTTATTGCCTTTTCCCTGTGGCATGCAGCGCTCCATCTGCATGTGTTCAAAATGCTGTTCTTCGGCAGCAGGATGTCTCCACGCGGCCACCGGGCCGAGGCGCTGATTGCGCTCGCGGCAGTTGCCGGCTTTACCGTCTTGGCACTTCTTCAGCTTCCTCCGGCCAACTGGCTGCTCGAGCTCAACGAGCTGTTCAAGCAGGAGTTCTGGGCCCGCTGAATCATGATGCCGGCTATCAGGCCCCGCCGAAAGGCCGGCCTTAACCTTAGGCATAGTTTGCAGTGGTGTCAGTCCGGCATATTTCATGCAAGCGCCCAAGGGGAGACACTCTTTCACACCGGATTGATCAGGATCATGGCATCCCGCAGCAGCCCTGATTTACTGATTGACGCGGCGTGCATGCCGACTTGCCGCGATCAAAAACCCGGAGGCCAGACATGCAACGCAACACAGCTCTCTATGTGCTCGCCACAGACACCAGCGACGAAGCTGTCATCGCTGCCGCCGAAGCGGCGCAGCGCCAGGACGCATACCTCGCCTGCCTGCTGCTGGATAATCCGCCCGGCAGACCCTACTTCGTCTCTGGCACGACAGCCTTCGGCTCAACAGCGATGCCGGCCGACTGGGTTGACCGTCTCCGGGAGGCCCGTCAGGCAGCCGAAACCCGCGCTGG
>NZ_LUKH01001413.1:0-1048 GCF_001593695.1 Leisingera sp. F5
TTCTGTGTGTAACTCTGCAGGACAGCCCCATGCTTGATGCCAGCGAGACCCACATAATGAATACCAGCGCCACGCCCGCCGATGACGGGATCGCCGCAAAAGATGTCACCGTTACCTACCGCAACGGCCATACGGCGCTGTGGAATGCCAGCTTTTCCATTCCCCGCGGCACCGTCGCGGCGCTGGTTGGGGTGAATGGCGCCGGCAAATCGACCCTGTTCAAGGCGATCATGGGGTTTGTGCCGGCCGCGCAGGGCGAAATCCGTATCCTCGGCATTACTGTAAAGGAAGCTTTGCGCAAAAACCTGGTCGCCTATGTGCCGCAGTCCGAGGAGGTCGATTGGGCCTTTCCGGTGCTGGTCGAGGATGTGGTAATGATGGGCCGCTATGGCCATATGGGGTTCCTGCGCCGCCCCAAGGCTGCGGATCACGAAGCCGTCGATCAGGCCCTGCGCCGGGTCAACATGCAGGACTTCCGCCACCGCCAGATCGGCGAGCTGTCCGGCGGCCAGCGCAAGCGGGTGTTCCTGGCCCGTGCGCTGGCGCAGGACGGGCAGGTGATCCTGCTGGACGAGCCCTTTACCGGCGTCGATGTAAAAACCGAAGAGCAGATCATCGCCCTGCTGCGCGAGTTGCGCGAGGAGGGCCGGGTGATGCTGGTTTCCACCCACAATCTGGGCAGCGTGCCCGAGTTCTGCGACCGCACCGTGCTGGTCAAGGGCACCGTGCTGGGGTTCGGCCCGACCGAGACCACCTTTACCCGCGCCAATCTGGAACACGCCTTTGGCGGGGTGCTGCGGCATTTCACCCTGGGCGGTGATGCGCTGCATGACGACGGCGACACCCGTGAGGTCACTATCCTGACCGACGACGAGCGGCCCTTTGTCCAATACGGCGAAAGAACGCAGACCCGCGAGAGCCGGGAACAGGAATGATGGAATACCTGCTGGAGCCGTTCTCCTACGGCTATATGACCAATGCGATGTGGGTATCAGCCCTGGTCGGCGGCGTCTGCGCCTTCCTGTCGGCTTACCTGATGCTCAAGGGC
>NZ_LUKH01001414.1:0-1044 GCF_001593695.1 Leisingera sp. F5
CGCTTTCGCAAGGCAGCGGAATGCTCTATGGCACGCACATGAGCAAAACACCCGCATCCCCCAAGGGCGAACCCGGCCCGAAACCCCAGCCCCGCAAAGCTGCAGCTGCAGCGCCCGATGCCGGCGCCTCGCCCGAGGGCGACCGCATCGCCAAGGTTTTGTCGCGCGCAGGCGTCGCCTCGCGCCGGGAGGCCGAGCGCATGATCGCCGAGGGCCGCGTGTCGGTGAACGGCGAGAAGATCGACAGCCCGGCGCTGAACGTGACCGCCGCGGACCGGATCAGCGTCGATGGCAAGCCCCTGCCCGAGGCCGAGGCGCCGCGGATGTGGCTGTATTACAAGCCTATCGGCCTGGTAACCTCGAACAGCGACGAAAAGGGGCGCACGACGATCTTTGACGAGCTGCCCGAAGACATGCCGCGGGTGATGACGGTCGGGCGGCTTGACATCAATTCTGAAGGCCTGCTGCTGCTGACCAATGATGGCGGCATCAAGCGCAAGCTGGAATTGCCCTCGACCGGCTGGCTGCGCCGTTACCGGGTGCGGATCAACGGCCGCCCCAAGGACGAGGATTTTGCCACTCTGCGCAAAGGCCTGGTGATCGAGGGCGAACGGTTTCAGCCGATGACCGTTGCCTTGGACCGCCAGCAAGGCGCCAATGCCTGGCTGACCGTGGGCCTGCGTGAAGGCAAGAACCGCGAGATCCGCCGCGCGATGGAGGATATCGGTTTCAACGTGAACCGGCTGCTGCGGGTGTCTTATGGCCCGTTCCAACTGGGCGAGCTGAAACCTGGCGAGGTAGAAGAATTGCGCTCGCGTGTGGTGCGCGATCAGTTGGGGCTGGAGCCGGAGGAGGAAAAGCCGGCCGGCCGGCCGACCCGCTCCCGCGGCGGCAAGCCTGGCGGTAAACCGGCAGGAAGACCAATGGGCAAACCGGGCGGAAAGCCCGGGCAAAAGGCGCAAGGAAGACCGGGCAAACCCTCTGGCAAGCCTCCAGCATCCCGCGGCAGCGACACCGCCCCGCGCGGCGTCGCTGCCGCGGGAT
>NZ_LUKH01001415.1:0-1044 GCF_001593695.1 Leisingera sp. F5
GCGTACAGCGCCTCGCGGCCCCAGGGATCGGCGTCTTCGGGGCCGTCGATCAGCAGGGTGCAGCATTTCACGCGCACGCCGGTCTCGATCAGCTTTTCCTTGCCGTGGAAATCTTTTTCCAGGTCGATAAAGCGCGGCAGGTCGGCTTCCAGCGGGGTCGCGTCGCGGCCCAGTTCGTTGCCGAAGGCGCGATAGGATTTCTCCTGGCGCAGCCAGTTCTGGGCGCGCGCACCCACCAGTTTCATACCGTGCTTCTCACCGGCCTTTTCCAGCAGATCGAACAGGTAGTTCTGCATCTCCATCGGGTGGTGCAGTTCCCAGCCGAGTTCACCTGTATACGCCACACGGATCGCATTGACCGGGCACATGCCCAGTTCGATCTGACGGGCCGACAGCCAGGGGAAACGCTTGTTGGACAGTGCGGTTTCCGGATCGGCGTCGTTGATGATCTCTTTCAGCACGTCGCGCGATTTCGGACCGGCAATCGCAAACACGCCCCACTGGGTGGTCACGTCCTGCAGCTCGATACGGCCGAACTCAGCTTCCTTGTCCGCGATCGCCTTCTTCAGGAAGTCGGCGTCGTATTCGGTCCAGGCGCCAGCGGACACCAGGTAATACTCGTCGTCCTTCAGGCGGACGATGGTGTACTCAGTCCGGGTGGTGCCAAGAACGGTCAGCGCATAGGTCAGGTTGATACGGCCGACCTTGGGTAGTTTGTTGCAGGTGAACCAGTCCAGGAACTGAGTGGCACCGGGACCCTTGACGATGTGCTTGGTGAACGCGGTTGCGTCGACCAGGCCAACACCTTCGCGGATTGCCTTGGCTTCGTCCACGGCATGCTGCCACCAGCCGCCGCGGCGGAAGGAGCGGGCATCGTGGTCGAAGTTCTCAGGCGCATCGACGGGGCCGAAGTAGTTCGGGCGTTCCCAGCCGTTGACCCAGCCGAACTGTGCGCCGCGGGCTTTCTGACGGTCGAACGCAGGCGCGGTGCGCAGCGGGCGGGCTGCCGGGCGCTCTTCGTCCGGGTGGTGCAGGATATAGACG
>NZ_LUKH01001416.1:0-1043 GCF_001593695.1 Leisingera sp. F5
GGCAGCGGACTCCGCCACCGCTGCCCGACTGGAGGAGCGCTTCCGCCCGGCCGCCAGCTTCCGGCGCATCGGCGGAACCTGGAGGTTGCTGGCGCACGCGCATGAACCCGCCGATATCCATCCCGACCTTGCACTGCTGCTGCAAACCTCCGGCAGCACCGGCCACGGCCGCGGGGTCCGCCTGTCCGCAACGGCTGTGGACACCAACGCCAGCGCCATAACCCGGTATCTCGGGATCCGGCCCGAAGACCGCGCCGCACTGATCCTGCCGCTGCATTACTCCTACGGCTTGTCGGTGCTGCATTCGCATCTTGCCGCCGGTGCCAGCCTCTGGCTGGCACCCGGCTCGGTGCTGGAACCCGGTTTTGCCGCCGCTCTGGAGGCTTCCGACGCCACCAGCCTGGCCGGCGTGCCGCATCACTTCCGCCTGCTGGAAAGCGCAGGCCTTGCCCATGCGCTGCCGGAACGGATCAAGACTCTTACCGTTGCCGGCGGCGCCATGGAGCCGGAGCAGGTCCGCACCTGGGCCGCCCGGATGCAGGCCCGGGCTGGCCGCTTCTTTGTGATGTACGGCCAGACCGAGGCCGCCGCCCGGATCAGCTACCTGCCGCCGGAGCTGGCAGAGGACAATCCAGGCGCCGCGGGCCGTGCCGTTCCCGGCGGGCGCCTGCTGCTGCGCTCGGCCTCGGGCGCAGAAATCACCACCCCCGAGGGCGAAGGCGAGCTGATCTACCAGGGCCCGAACGTGATGATGGGCTATGCCGAAGGCAGCGCCGACCTGGCCAAGGGCGCCGAACTCAGCGAGCTTGCAACCGGTGATCTGGCCCGGCGCGACGCAAACGGGCTCTACCACATCACCGGGCGGCTTTCGCGGATGTCCAAGATTGCCGGCCTGCGCATCGGCCATGACTCCATCGAACGCGCCTTGGCCGCCCAGGGCCATGAGGCTGCGGTTTGGGGCGACGATGCCCGCATCTCGATTGCCGTCTGCGCGGCGGAGGACGGCATCGCTGCGCTGACAGCCAAGCTGACCGGCATCGGCC
>NZ_LUKH01001417.1:0-1039 GCF_001593695.1 Leisingera sp. F5
AAGCCGGCATCCTGAGCAAAAGCAAGGATCCGGAAAACGGCCGCAGCTATATCTACGCGCTCACGCAAAAAGGCCGGGATCTGGCGCCAGTACTGGCAGATATCGCCCTGTGGAGCGCCAAATACAACAAAGCCGGCCATGCAATGACCGGCTTCAGTGACAAAGTGCGGGCGGACCGGGACGGCGTTATCACCCGGATCCGCGCAGGTAAGCTGCCTTAGGCCGCCAGACCCTTGGAGCCGATGTCCAGGAACTTCTGGCGCCGGTCCTTGATCAGCTCGTCTGCGGTCTTGCCCTTCAGCTCGTCCAGCATATCCTGGATCGCGCCGCTGACCGACGCCATCGCCGCTTTGGCATCGCGGTGCGCGCCGCCCAGCGGTTCCGGGATGACCCGGTCGTTGACACCCAGTTTTTGCAGGTCCTGCGCAGTCAAACGCAGCGCTTCCGCCGCTTCCCGCATCTTCTCGGCATCCTTCCACAAGATCGACGCGCAGCCTTCGGGGCTGATCACCGAATAGACCGAATGCTCCAGCATCGCCACCCGGTTGGCCGAGGCAAAGGCCACCGCACCGCCCGAGCCGCCCTCGCCGATAATCACCGAGATCAGCGGCACGCCGATCTTCAGGCACATCTCGGTTGAGCGCGCTATCGCCTCAGACTGGCCGCGCTCCTCGGCACCTTTGCCGGGGTAGGCGCCGGCGGTGTCCACCAGGGTGATCACCGGCAGCTTGAAGCGGCTGGCCATTTCCATCAGCCGGATTGCCTTGCGGTAACCCTCAGGCCGGGCCATGCCGAAATTGCGCTCGATCCGCGACTTGGTGTCGGAGCCTTTTTCATGGCCGATCACCACAATCGGCTGGTCGTTGAAGCGCGCCAGGCCGCCCATCACCGCCAAGTCGTCGGCAAAGTTCCTATCGCCGGCCAGTGGCGTGTATTCGGTGAACAGCGCGTCGATATAGTCCTGGCAATGAGGGCGCTCGGGATGGCGCGCCACCTGGCATTTGCGCCAGGGGGTCAGATCCTTGTAGAGATCCTGCAG
>NZ_LUKH01001418.1:0-1039 GCF_001593695.1 Leisingera sp. F5
GTATCCAGCCAGGTAGAACCATTGGCAGATGGTGGTCATGCCGCCTTCCTTTCTGTTCTTTGGAGTGTTTCGTCGTTTTACCAAAAGCCCGCTTACGCTAAAAAAGTCTGCCTGCCTGACCTGAATTCCGCCCCTATGCGTGTGGCTGGCTGATGCAGTATTACCGGCAGACAGCGGTCTCCACGCCTTTGGCCAGCGCCGGTTCCCAGCTTTGCGCAGGGTCAAATCCCTTGTTCCTTTCTTCGTTTCAGATGCACAGAAATAACCCGCGGGTCCGACACCGCGGGATCTCGCCCATTGCAGGCGAAATTCAGAATGTTCATGATGTTTGGGAAACTCAACGCATGCCCGGACACGCGCACGCGTCGAGCACTCGTTTCCGGCGGGGAGGTTGCGGCACTGATTTTGCGCCTATTTTCAACGTCAGCTGCAGAAAACAGCGGCCGCGCGGTACCGCGGTTAGCTTTCCGCCGCTGTTCTGTTTTCGCCGGTTGTGCTGAGTTCAGCCTTGCCGTCAGGGCCCACCATCCAGGTAGAGATGGTTTGATCCTCCGGGTTGAAGACCAGCATTGAACCGTCGCCGTATTCCAGGTGGTGCTTTTTGAGGATACCGGGCCAAAGGTTGATCTGACGTTCCTCAACAAAGCCGCTTGGTCTGGCATTAGACGGGACCAGAACGTGCTCCTGACCGTCCACAATGTAAATACAATTGTACGCCGGAGCACCGCTGTTCACCCCTGGTTTTACCAGGTCATACCGAACTTGAAAAACCTGTCCCGCTTTCTTCCAGCTGCTATTAGGGAATTCCCCTCGATCTCCGGAAACGCTCCGCATTGTCGAGGGTAGCGATAAAGGACACCGCGACGACAGACCCAACGCCCGGGACGGTCATTAGGCGGCGGGCAAGGCCGCTTTGGCGCAGATGATCCTTAGATCTTCATCCATCGCTTCCACGGCTGAGCACAGGGCCCAGTGGATCAGGATGAAAATGCCAGAGGTAGAATGGCAGCAGGAGAAGCTGAACGACGAGGAGCAGCGG
>NZ_LUKH01001419.1:0-1037 GCF_001593695.1 Leisingera sp. F5
CCTGGCCCAGATTTCGCAGGGTGAATTCGAGTTCGGTGTCTCGCAATCCGATTGGCAGTATTATGCCGTGAACGGCACCTCCGAAAAAGTTGTGAACGATCCTGGCTTCCGCTCTGTGTTCTCAGTGCATCCGGAGCCGTTTCAGCTGATCGTGTCCGCAGACTCTGGGATTGCATCCTGGGAAGACTTGAAGGGCAAGCGGCTGAACATCGGCAACCCGGGATCCGGGCAGCGCGGCACCACTGAGCTTCTGATGGAGCGTTATGGTACCGGGCGCGACTATTTTGGCCTGATAACAGAGATGACGTCATCGGAGCATTCTAACGCTTTGTGCGATGGCAACATTGACGCATTCACCTATGTCGTTGGTGTTCCGAACTCGGGCGTCGCAGTGGCAACCGAAGGCTGCGGTGCGCAGATCGTCAGCCTGAACACTGATGTGGAAAAGCAGCTGATTGAAGAGCGTCCGTTTTATGCGGCAACTGACATCCCCGCGGGTGTCTATTCCTCGCAGAAAGAGGATGTGACCACCTTTGGCGGCTATGCCACCATCGTCTCGCATGAGAATGTCGATGCGGATCTGGTTTACGAGGTTGTCAGGGCGGTGTTCGAAAACCTGGACGATTTCCGGGCGCTGCACCCGGCATTCGCCAACCTGGATCCCAATAGCATGATCCATAACGGTAATTCCGCACCGCTGCATGAAGGTGCGGCCCGCTATTACCGCGAGAAAGGCTGGATCGAGTAACGGTCTCCTCCCCGCTCGATAACAGCTGGTCTCTGCCGCCTAGGCAGAGACCGAATTTTCCTTCAACCCGGAAATCACCATGTCTGACAAATCACTGCAACAAGCTGCAGTTGATGAGGCGTTGAAAGTCGAACGCAGCGACTACTTCGGCCCCTGGCCGAAAACCTTCATCACCGTTGCCGCCCTTTGGTCCCTTTACCAGCTGTGGATCGCATCCCCGGTTCCCTATGCACTTGGCTGGGGCATCTTTGTGGATCTGCCGGCCCGCGGTATACATCTGGCCTTTGGC
>NZ_LUKH01001420.1:0-1036 GCF_001593695.1 Leisingera sp. F5
CGCCCAGCGTCTTCCAGACCACACCGCCCCAGCCGGCCTCAAAGGCGCGGCGGACGTTGTATTCCTTGTCGGTTGGCGGCGCCGAGGCCAGCCAGAACGGGTTCGGGGATTTAATCCCCAGAAATTCTGTTGTCAGATCAGCCATTTGATCTCTCCTCTTCAGGCTAGCTTGGCGCAATCAACTTGCGCCGCACTGGCTCAGCCCATCAGGCTGGAGTGAATATCCATTGCAGCATCGCGGCCCTCGGCCACGGCAGTCACGGTGAGGTCCTCGCCACCCGAGGCGCAGTCGCCCCCGGCCCAGACCCCGGCCATCGACGAGCGCCCTGTCTCCGAGACCTTGATTTTGCGGCCCTCAAGCTCCAGCGCGTCAGGCTGGCCTTCCAGTGTCTGGCCAATGGCCTTGAACACCTGATCAGCAACCAGACGCACGGTCTCGCCGGTGCCGGAAACCTTGCCACCGGCAACCGCAGTATACTCCAGTTCGATCTCAGCAGCAGCACCATTGCCAAGCACTGCCTTGGGCATGACATTGAACATCAGTTTCACCCCCTTGGAGGCGGCCAGATCCTGCTCGAACCGGCTGGCGCCCATGTCCTCACGCCCGCGGCGGTAAGCTATGGTGACATTTTCAGCACCCAGCAGCTTCGATTGCACTGCGGCGTCCACCGCAGTCATGCCGCCGCCGATCACCACCACATTGCGGCCCACCGGCAGCGCAGTCAGGTCCTCCGCCTGGCGCAGCTCAGCAATGAATTCCACCGCGTCGCGCACGCCGTCCTTATCCTCACCGGGCGCACGCAGGGCATTGACCCCGGCCAGACCGATGGAAAGAAACACCGCGTCATAGCCGGACGCCAGCCCGTCCAGCGACAGATCCGCACCCAGCTTCTTGCCGTAATCCATTGTAATACCGCCAATCTTCAGCAGCCAATCCACTTCGCGCGCAGCAAAGCCGTTGGTGGATTTATAGGCGGCAATGCCAAATTCATTGAGGCCGCCTGCCTTGGACTTGGCATCATAAACCACCACGTCA
>NZ_LUKH01001421.1:0-1036 GCF_001593695.1 Leisingera sp. F5
CCCCGTCGGACTGGCCGACTTAGTTATTGCGTAGGACGTTACGAAAGGGCTGGCCATCGGTCAACATGCAAGTTCAAAAAAAGTCGCGCAGGCTTCAATTTAGGGAGAATGGAACCCTGGATGTCTGGATCGCCGCGGTATTTGCCTGTTTAGCAGGCAGTCCCGCCATAAAAAGAAGGCCGTGCACGAGGCACGGCCAGTCTGACAGGGAGGAAATGTCCGCCACGGCAACCGCATTTGCAGGGGCGGGCAAGATTGACTATCGCACTAAAAAGTTAACGCTGTATTGTTATCCACAGGAAAAAGAACGGGCAGGGGACAGGCATGGCAGACAGTATCTTTCTGGGCGGCGGCGGCGAAGGTTATGGCGCGCCGCAGGGGCTTGCCCTGAAATACGCCAACCGGCATGGGTTGATCGCCGGGGCTACCGGCACAGGCAAGACAGTCACTCTGCAAATCATGGCTGAAGGGTTTTCCAATGCCGGCGTGCCCGTGATCCTTGCTGATGTGAAGGGGGATCTGTCCGGCTTGGCAAAGCCTGGATCACCAAGCCACAAACTGCATGACGCCTTCACCTCGCGCGCGGAGAAAATCGGGTTTGCCGATTATTGCTACCATGCCTGCCCGGTCGCTTTTTGGGATCTCTATGGCGAGCAGGGCCACCCTGTGCGCACAACTGTTGCGGAAATGGGCCCGCTGCTGCTGTCCCGGTTATTGGAGCTGAGCGAAGCGCAGGAAGGTATTATGAACATCGCGTTCAGGCTGGCAGATGAAGACGCCTTGCCCCTGCTGGACTTGAAGGATCTGCAATCGCTGTTGGTCTGGATCGGCGAAAACCGGACGCAGCTGTCACTGCGGTACGGCAACGTGTCCCCGGCTTCGATCGGTGCTATCCAGCGGCGTCTGCTGGTGCTGGAAAACCAGGGCGGTGCCGGCCTGTTCGGTGAGCCGGCACTGGCGCTCAGCGATCTGATGCGGTGCGATACCGCCGGCAAGGGCATGATCAACATTCTGGCCGCGGACAAGCTGATGGCGG
>NZ_LUKH01001422.1:0-1035 GCF_001593695.1 Leisingera sp. F5
ACGCACAACGGTGTGACGCTGCTGCGGCCGCTGCTGGATGTGACCCGCTGCGAATTGCGCGACTATCTGCAAACCCGCGGCATCGCTTGGTCTGAAGACCCGAGCAACGAGGATACCAGGTTCGAGCGGGTCAGGGTGCGCCGGGCGCTTGAGGAACTTGCGCCGCTGGGGCTGACCGCTGCTGTTTTGGCTAAGATTGCCCGCAATATGGCCAAAGCCCGTGAAGCACTGGATTGGTATGTGTTTCTTGCCGCCCGCGACCTGGCCCATGCGGCCTTTGCCCGTTCCACGGTCGCCCATGGCCTGATCAAGTCCATAAACACCGCCGCCGCCGAGGCGATGCCCGGTGTGCTGGCCGTGTTCACCGGCCAGGATTTTGCTGACGTCGGCGGCAACCCCGCCGGCTGGCTGATCAACAGCCGTGACGGCACGCCCATGAAGGAACCCAAGCGGCCTGTGCTGGCCCATGGCAAGGTCCGCCACGTCGGCGACGCCTATGCCGCCGTGATCGCCGAGACAAAGCAGCAGGCGATGGATGCGGTCGAGGCCATCGAGATCGAGATCGAGGAACTGCCGGCCATCGTCGACGTGAAGGCCGCGCTTTCGGGCGACAACTTCGTGCATGACGAGATCGAGACAAACCAGTGCTTCGACTGGGGCTGGATCGAGGACAACCGCCAGGCCACCGACGAGGCGATCAAGAACGCCCATCACGTCACGACGCTTGAGCTGGTGAACAACCGCCTGGTGCCGAACGCGATGGAGCCTCGGTCTTCCATCGGCGCCTACAAGGAATCGGGCGACGAATACACGCTGCATACCACATCGCAGAACCCGCACCTGACGCGGTTGCTGATCTCGGCCTTCGTGATGGGCATCCCCGAGAACAAGCTGACGGTGATCGCGCCTGATGTGGGCGGCGGCTTCGGGTCGAAAATCTACCATTACGGCGAAGAGGCGCTGGTGCTGGCCGCGGCCAAGCGGACGGGCCGGACCGTGAAATGGACCGCGGACCGGTCGGAATCCTTCCTGACC
>NZ_LUKH01001423.1:0-1035 GCF_001593695.1 Leisingera sp. F5
GCGCTGGTGCGGTGGGTTTCGAACAGGATTTCGGGGTTTTCGTGGATGTCACGGCGCCAGGCGGTGATTTCATCCTGCAGTTCGGCAAAGCGGTTCTTGACCGGCATTTCTCACTCCTTTGGTTGTCTTTTCCCGCAGCCTCAGGCCGCGGGCATTCTTCGTTCCACCAGCTCGGCAAACCAGCTGCATCCCAGGGGAATCGCTTCGTCGTCAAAGACATAGGCCGGGTGGTGGCACATCTGGGTGTCGCCGTTGCCGAGGAAGATATAGGCGCCGGGGCGCTGCTCCAGCATGTAGGAGAAATCCTCGGACGGCATGATCGGCGGGGTCTCGGCAGTGACCTTGGCGGAGACCGCCTGCGCCGCCTCCACTGCATGGGCGGTGCCGTTTTCGTCATTGATTGTAACGGGGTAGCCGGGAACCCATTCGACCTCGGCCGTGGCGCCAAAGGCCGCCGCCGTGCTTTCGGCGACCCGGCGCACCCAAGTTTCGGCCTGGGTGCGGTATTCGGGGTCCAGCGAGCGGACGGTGCCCTGCAGCTTGGCAGTATGGGCGATTACGTTCGAAGCCGTGCTGTCGGTTTCAAAAGTGCCGACGGTGAGCACCACCCGTTTCACCGGGTCCACGTTGCGCGACACGATGGAATGCAGCGAGACCACGATCTGAGAGGCCACCAGCGTGGTGTCGATGGCATCATGCGGCGCGGCGGCATGGCCTCCCTTGCCCGTTACGGTGATGTTGAATTCGTCCGATGACGCCATCAGCGCGCCAGGGCGGATGGCGAATTCGCCCACTGGAAGGCCCGGCATGTTGTGCAGGCCATAGACCTCCTGAATGCCCCAGCGATCCATCATACCGTCGTCGCACATCGCCTTGCCGCCTGCGCCGCCTTCTTCTGCGGGCTGGAAGATCAGCACCGCCTTGCCATCGAAATTCCGCGTTTCTGCAAGATACTTAGCCGCCCCCAGCAGGATCGAGGTGTGGCCGTCATGGCCACATGCATGCATCACGCCAGGTGTCTTCGAGGCGTAGCCC
>NZ_LUKH01001424.1:0-1035 GCF_001593695.1 Leisingera sp. F5
AACCTGGCGGTGGCGGGCTTTGCCTATGATCACGGCAGCCCGGCGCTGGACCATGGTCCGCATGGGCATGGCGCTGACAGTGCCGCGGTGCTGGAAGGCATCGGCATTGCCCCCGAGGCGTTCGAGGCATTGAAAGCGCGGGGAACAGTGGCCTGAAAACGGCGGTCCGTGTTGGTTGAGCGGGGATCTCCCGCCTGCCGGATCTGCATTGAAAATGCAGCCCCCTCAGTTGGGCCAGGGTTTCGTGCGGGCGCGGGAGAGGCTGATTGCCGGGATGAAACAGTATGGGAGCGGCTGCACCGCGATCCAATGCGGACAGGCTGTCCGCTGCTGACGTGCAGATGTCAGCAGCGCAGTGATAGGCAGGCCCGGAAAACTGGAGGGGCGGGCCTTGATGTCACTTAATATCTCTCAGCGTATGGCGGGAATAATCCTGATTGCGGTCTCTGCCGCGGTCTTCAGCTCGGCGGGGATATTCACCCGCTCCGTCACGGCGGCAGCATGGGTCATTATCTTCTGGCGCGGGCTGACCGCAGCGGGGTTTATGCTGGCGTATCTGGGCTTGCGCGGACAACTTGCAGGAGAAGCCCGGGTTTTTGATCGCCGCGCCTGGCTGATTGCGGTGATGGGGGCTTTGGGAAGTGCCGCGTTTATTCCAGCCTTCAAGCTGAGCAGCGTGGCCAATGTGGCGCTGATCTATGCGGCAGCGCCTTTGGCCGCTGCGGGGCTGGCTTGGCTGGCGCTGCGCGAAGCACCGGCGCGCCGGGTGCTGCTGGCAAGTGTTGCAGCGCTGGCCGGTGTGGGGATCATCGTCTCAGGCTCGCTGGGGCGGGGCAGTCTGGCGGGCGATGCCCTGGCGTTGTTCATGACGCTGATGATGGCGGGGATCATGACGGCCTACCGCAAATGGCCGGATGTCACAGCTGCACTGCCCAACGCGGTGTCTGCGCTGCTGCTGTTACCTGTGGCTGCCCTGATGGCGCCGGTGGCAGAGATTCCAGCCGGGGAGCTGCCGGTGCTGGTGCTGTTCGGGCT
>NZ_LUKH01001425.1:0-1035 GCF_001593695.1 Leisingera sp. F5
GCCGGTGAGCTGGCAGCGGTTGTGAAGACGGGTTGCCGACGAGTTGCGCGGCAGTTTCGCCAGTTTCAGACGCGCTTTGAAACGCTCTTCCATCGGGCGGCTTTCGTCTGTCGCGATCTCTTTCAGCTCGGCGCGTTTTGCGGCATATTTTGCCACCAGACGCTCGCGCTTCTTCTCGCGTTCGATCATGCTTTTCTTAGCCATGTCTCTGTCCTTCCCGCGCTCAGCTGTTGAAGGGCATGTTGAAAGCTTTCAACAGCGCCTTTGCTTCCGCGTCAGTTTTCGCGGTGGTGGCGATCACGATGTCCATGCCCCAGTTTTCATCGATCTTATCGAAATCGATTTCCGGGAACACGAGATGCTCTTTCAGACCCATGGCATAGTTGCCGCGGCCGTCGAAAGAGGTGCCCGAAACGCCGCGGAAGTCGCGGATACGGGGCATCGCAATGGTGATCAGACGGTCGAGGAATTCGTACATCCGGTCACCGCGCAGGGTCACCTTGGCGCCCATCGGCATGCCTTCGCGAACGCGGAAGCCGGCGATGGAGTTCTTTGCCACGGTGGTCAGAGCTTTCTGGCCCGCGATAAGGGTCAGGTCGGCCTGAGCGGACTTGGCTTTCTTGCTGTCTTTGACAGCAGCGCGGCCACAGCCGATGTTCAGAACGATTTTCTCCAGCTTGGGGAGCATCATGTCGTTCTTATATGCGAACTCTTCTTTCAGGGCGCCACGGATGGTGTCCTTGTAAAGAGTTTTCAGGCGCGGGGTGTAGGTTGCAGCGTCAAGCATCAGACAGTCTCCCCGGTGGTCTTGGCGAAGCGCACCTTCTTGCCGTCTTCCTCGCGGAAGCCGACGCGGGTTGCTTTGCCGTTGCTGTCCAGCAGCGCCAGGTTCGACAGGTCGATCGGCAGTGCTTTGGGCAGACGGCCGCCCTGTTCGTTCTGCGACTGGCGGGTATGGCGGATGGCCATGTTCACGCCGTCGACGATGGCTTTGCCGGCTTTCGGGTCAACGGAGGCGATGGCGCCTTCTTTGCC
>NZ_LUKH01001426.1:0-1034 GCF_001593695.1 Leisingera sp. F5
AAGGTCTCGGGTGAGCTGATCACCACGGCGATTTACGCGGTGGCCCTCGCGATCGGCGCCGTGCTGGTCTACATCTGGCTGCGGTTTGAGTGGCAGTTCGCGCTTGGCGCGGTGGCAGCACTGGTGCATGACGTGGTGCTGACCATTGGTGTGTTCTCGGAACTGCAGATCAAGTTCGACCTGGCCATCATCGCCGCCCTGCTGACCATCGTCGGCTATTCGCTGAACGATACGGTGGTTGTGTTCGACCGGGTCCGTGAAAACCTGCGCCGCTACAAGAAGAAGGATCTGGCCGAGGTTCTGAATATCTCGATCAACGAGACCCTCAGCCGGACGGTGATGACCTCGGTCACCACGCTCTTGGCGCTGATTTCGCTGTATGTGCTGGGCGGTGACGTGATCCGCGGCTTTGTCTTTGCGATGATCTGGGGCGTGCTGGTCGGGACCTATTCGTCTGTGTTCGTAGCCTCCACCATCCTGCTGAAACTGGGGGTGAAGCGCGACTGGTCGAAACAGGCAAACACCACCGGCAACCAGTTCTCGAACATCGATGCTTGAGGCCTTTCAGGCAGCCCTGGCCACGCCGGGGTTGTTCTGGCTTTTGCTGACTATTGGAGCCGCGGGTTTAGTCCGCGGCTTCACTGGTTTTGGCACCGCGATGATTTTTGTGCCCGTCGGGGCGCAATTCCTGCCCTCGGCAGATGTGGTGTTCCTGATGGTGCTGATGGGGGTGTTTTCCACCATCACCCTGTTCCCGCAGGCCTGGAGCAAGGCCGACAAGGCCGAGGTCGGCGCGCTGGCAATGGCCGCCGCTGTCACCGTTCCGGCCGGTCTGTGGGTGATGTCGCAGCTGGATCCGCTGACCCTGCGCTGGCTGGCGGCAGGCGTGATCGGGGTGACGCTGGCGGCAGTTGTTTCCGGCTGGCGCTGGCAGGGGCGGCTGGGCTGGCCCGGCCGGTTTGGCATCGGCGGGGCGGCTGGCATGGTTGGCGGCATGACCGGTCTGACAGGACCGGTGATCATTGTCTTTTACC
>NZ_LUKH01001427.1:0-1034 GCF_001593695.1 Leisingera sp. F5
TCTTCCTGGAAGGCATGCTGATTGCCGCCTGGGCTGTGGAAGCCGAGAAGGCTTTCATCTACATGCGCGACGAGTATCCGGCAGTGCTGGAAATCCTCGCGACCGAGATCAAGGCGCTGGAAGACGCGGGTATCGTCGAGGCAGGCTATATCGATCTGCGCCGCGGGGCAGGGGCCTATATCTGCGGCGAAGAATCCGCGATGATCGAGTCGATCGAAGGCAAGCGCGGTGAGCCGCGCCACCGTCCGCCGTTTGTGGCGCAGGTGGGTGTCTTCGGCCGCCCGACCCTCGTTCACAACGTCGAGACCCTCTACTGGGTCGCCAAGATCTGCCGCGAAGGCCCCGAGTGCCTGAATTCGGTTGAAAAGAACGGCCGCAAGGGCCTGCGCAGCTATTCAGTCTCGGGCCGTGTGAAGAACCCGGGAGTGCACCTGCTGCCGGCCGGTTCCACCATCACCGACGTCATCGAAGCCTGCGGCGGTATGCTGGATGGCCACGCGTTCAAGGCGTATCAGCCGGGTGGCCCGTCCTCGGGTCTGTTGCCCGCGTCGATGCATGACATTCCGCTCGACTTCGACACGCTGCAGCCGCATGGCACCTTCATCGGTTCTGCCGCTGTTGTGGTTCTGTCCGATCAGGACTCGGCCCGCGACGCCGCGCTGAACATGCTGCGCTTCTTCGAGGATGAAAGCTGCGGCCAATGCACCCCCTGCCGGGTGGGCTGCGAGAAAGCCGTCAAGCTGATGAGCGAAAAGAAGTGGGATCAGGGCCTGCTGGAAGAGCTGAGTGCGGCGATGGTTGATACCTCGATCTGCGGTCTGGGCCAGGCAGCGCCGAACCCGATCCGTCTGACCATCAAACACTTCCCCGAGGAGGTTTAAGCCATGAGCGATAAAATCACTTTCACACTCGATGGCGAACAGGTCACGGCAGACGCTGGCCTGACCATCTGGGAAGTCGCCAACGGCCGTGGCTTGAAGATCCCGCATCTGTGCCACAAGCCGCAGCCCGGCTACCGCCCGGACGGTAACTGC
>NZ_LUKH01001428.1:0-1034 GCF_001593695.1 Leisingera sp. F5
CGCCGGTGCCGTAGTCCATCAGGATGAAGTTGGCGATCCAGACCGGCAGCTCCCACTCCGGGTTCAGCGGGTGCTTTACGCGGATGCCGGTGTCATAGCCCAGCTTTTCCGCCGTCTCGATGGCTTCCTCGGTGGTACCGCCCTTGCGGCATTCAGCGACAAACGCCGCGACCTCTTCCGATTCGGCTTCCAGCGCCTTGGCAATCGGATGGTCGGGCGAAATGCCGACAAAAGACGCGCCCATCAGCGTGTCGGGACGGGTGGTGTAAACCTCAATCGGTTCGCCGCCGTCGGTGCGGTCGAACGAGAACTGCAACCCGCGCGATTTGCCGATCCAGTTTTCCTGCATCAGGCGGACTTTGGCCGGCCAGTTCTCCAAGCCGTCCAGCGCCGACAGCAGCTCTTCGGAGAAATCGGAGATTTTAAAGAACCACTGGGTCAGCTCGCGCCGCTCCACCAGCGCGCCGGAGCGCCAGCCGCGGCCGTTCTCGACCTGCTCGTTGGCCAGCACGGTCATGTCGATGGGATCCCAGTTCACCACGGCGTTCTTGCGGTAGACCAGGCCCTTTTCCAGGAAATCCAGGAACAGCGCTTGCTGCTGGCCGTAATACTCCGGATCACAAGTGGCGAACATGCGGCTCCAGTCCAGCGACAGGCCCAGCGGCTTCATCTGCTCGACCATCGTGCCGATGTTCGAATAGGTCCAGTCCTTGGGATGCCCGCCCGAGGCCATCGCGGCATTTTCGGCCGGCATGCCAAAGGCGTCAAACCCCATCGGATGCAGCACGTTATGGCCGGTGGACAGCTTGTAGCGCGCGATCACATCGCCCATCGTATAGTTGCGCACATGGCCCATGTGCAGTTTGCCCGACGGGTAGGGGAACATCTCCAGCACATAATATTTCGGCTTGCCGCCGGTGCGCTTGGCTTGGAAAATCCCGGCCTTGTCCCAGGCTTCCTGCCATTTAGCTTCGATTTCCGTGGCGGAGTAACGCGACATCAGAGCGGTCCTTTGCATGAAAACGCCGGGCAAG
>NZ_LUKH01001429.1:0-1033 GCF_001593695.1 Leisingera sp. F5
GTGGCGGGCCGATACAAGGTCGTGCTGATCACCAAGGGGGATCTTCTGGACCAGGAACGCAAGCTGGCGCAATCGGGCCTGGGCGATTTGTTCGACGGCGTCGAGGTTGTCTCCGAGAAAACACCAGAAGTCTATCTGGACATCTTCACCCGCCACGGCGACGGTGCTGTTCGCGCGATGATGGTCGGCAACTCGATGCGCTCGGACGTGGTTCCGGTGATCGAGGCCGGCGGCTGGGGCACCTATGTGCCGCACGGGCTGGTCTGGGAGGTCGAACACGCCGAAGCCCCTGAGCACAGCCCCCGCTATACCGAGATTCCCGATCTGAGCGGACTGGCAGATTTGGTGAACAGTCTTTGCTGACAGTCGAGGGCATTGGATGCTGGACGGGCCTGCCCCGGCCAGCTATCGCTTTGCCGACCCAAAGCGGAGACGCCGGAAGATGCCGCATGCCGAACTGAAATACTCCAGCGATCTGGCCATCGACGCCAAATCCATCCTGGCCGAGATCGAAGCCGTGATCCTGGACCACGACAGCGGTGCCGGCGCCTGCAAGGGCCGGGCCTATCCGGTGGCACAGTTCCATCACAGCCACATTGCCATCACTGTCGCCCTGCTGACCAAGCCGCACCGGGACGAGGCATTTTCCCGCGCCTTGCTTGCGGACCTCGAATCCCGCATCAAGGCGCGGCTCGGCCAACCTTGCGAATTCTCGCTCGGCCTCAGCTATTCCACACCCTTCTACGTGACCAATTTTCACGCGGGTTAACGGTCCGAACCCGCTCTATGCGGCCTGCAGGGCTGGAAATCAGCTGCACAGCGATCTGGAAAACACAACTTTTTCCGGTAACCTTCTGTTAGCATTTACCGCATCTAGAGGGGCCGCCGGACATCCCCACAAGATGCCGGCAGAATGGCGCACATAGCGCCTAACACCCCTTTTCGCCGCGGTTTATTCCTTATCAACCCTGTGTTAGGCTTTTGCTCACAGGCAAAAACGTCAGCCGGAAAACCGGCGGCATGAGGCAAACAT
>NZ_LUKH01001430.1:0-1033 GCF_001593695.1 Leisingera sp. F5
GCACGGTCCATGGGAAGAGCGCTCACGAAACCGTGTGGTGCTTCCAGTTAAGCGGGCAGTACCGCCGTGGCTTCGATTTCCACTTTGGCCTCATCTTCGACCAGAGCGGAGACAACCACCATGGTCATCGCCGGAAAGTGATAGCCCATCACCGCACGGTAGGCTTTACCGACTTCTGCCTGATGGGCGAGATATTCGGCCTTGTCGGTCACAAACCAAGTGAGCCGGGTGATATCCTGCGCTGATCCGCCTGCGGCTTCGACCACCTCCAGAATATTCTGCAGTGCCTGGCTCATCTGACCAATAAAATCCTGTGCCACAAACACCTGATCCGCGGTCCAGCCGATCTGGCCGCCGACAAAAAGCAGCTTGCCCTCGGCCATCATACCGTTGGCATAACCTTTGGCGGGCTTCCACCCTTCGGGATGCACGCTGATGGCTGGCATGACGGGGCTCCTTTGCTGATGCGGCCTGCCAGCGACCATACCGCTGCCACGACATTTATTTCAAGCTTAAAACTTATTACGTTGAAGTTCATCACCCAGCGGTCATTGGCCGCACGGGCGAACGCCCGCACAGCCAAGGTCCCATTTAGAGCAGCACGCCGTAATCTTCCTGTGCAAACAGTGGGACTGCCCCTGCATCAGCCTCATCAAGGCCGCCGACCAGGATGGTCACTGTCGCCTCGGAAGTGCCGCCCTGCCCATCGGAGATCGTGTAGGTAAAGCTATCTTCCAGCACCTCGCCCTCAGAGAGCGATTGGATGCCACCGGCAGCGGTCGGATCGTAAAACAGGGTATCAGTTTCCGCATCACAGGACACCACAGCACCGTATTCACGGGAACTGGCAGCAAGAGTAAACGTCAGAGCATCTGCATCCGGATCGGTGTCATTGGCCAGCAGATCAAGCACTGCAATTTCAGCGACTTCATCTTCAAAACCATAAGGCAGTTCGACGGGGGAGCCATCGCCTTCGGACACACTGTACTGCACCGAGTCATCATTGTGGTTATCCCCCTAGGTGATGATGAAC
>NZ_LUKH01001431.1:0-1032 GCF_001593695.1 Leisingera sp. F5
GTCCCGCTCTGTCACGCTGAGCGCACCCACGGGTGGATCTCGGCGCCCCGCCGCAGCCGGTTGGCAATGCTTGCGGCGCCAATCCGATCCCGGTGATCATTCCCTGCCACCGGGTGCTGAGTGCCACTGGCTTGGGTGGCTTCTCGGGCCAGGGCGGGGTGGAAACCAAGGTCGCGCTTTTGAAACATGAAGGCGCTGCGGGCCTGCTGATCTGAACGCACGGTCCGGCCTGCAGCGCTCCTGCAGCTTCTTCTGGCCGGAAGTATCCCGGGGTGAATGCGTCCTGCCAAGGACGCAGAGGGGCAGCGCCCCTCAGTCAGCCACGCATCAAACCGCTGTGGATTTACGCTGCCGTTCCGGCGCGATCTGCTGGGCAATACCGACAAACAGCAAGTAGACCGAGGTTACCACCAGTCCCCAGTGCGCCCAGCTGGCGGGGTGGAAATCGACCCAGGCGGCCCAGCCGGCAAAGAAAGTCCAGGCCAACGCCATGGGCAAAGACACCTTGCGCCAGCGCACTGTGCGCACCGGATGAATGAATTTCAGCGGCAGGAACATTGCCAGGGACAGCAGCGTCACCAGAACCAGGCTGGTCCAATGGCTCGGCTCCAGCGCAAAGATCACCAGCACCAGCATATTCCAGCAACCGGGAAAGCCGGAAAAGGAATTGTCCTTGGTCTTCATCCTTGTGTCAGCAAAATACATCGCGCTGCCAAAGGTGATGACGATGATTGCAAACCAGCCGGTCCAGCCCGCCATCAATCCTGATTGGAACAGCGCAAAGGCCGGGATGAAGACATATGTCAGATAGTCGATGATCAGGTCCAGCAGCACCCCGTCGAATTCCGGCGAGTAGCGTTTGACATGGTAGTGGCGGGCCAGCGGACCATCAACGCCGTCAACGGCAAACGCGACCACAAGCCAGACAAACATAAGGCTCCACTTGCCATCCGCGGCGGCCAGCATCGCCAGCATGGCGAACACGGCACCGGTTGCAGTCAGCAGATGAACGGAAAGGGCGCGGATCTGAGG
>NZ_LUKH01001432.1:0-1032 GCF_001593695.1 Leisingera sp. F5
CCGCTGGGCAGGAGGCTGCTGACCTCATAGCGCCGCAATTGCGGCTTGGTTGCACTGCGCAGCGCTGCCGGATCCTGCAGGAACGCATTGGCTTCAATTGCATTGGCTGCAGCTTTCTGCAGCGAGTGGGCGATGGTCATGCTGCCACCTTTCCTTTCAAACTGCCCGTTTGCATCGGCCCCCACCGGCAACACAGACGTGCTTGAACGTTATGTATGTGCTCTAAATGGCGGGATTTAATTCTAATTGTCAAAAAATCTGAAGCAAACTGGTTAACATCAGGCCGGTCCTGACACCGTTGCGGGCGGGTTCCGGCGGCAGGCCGGAACGGAGTTAAGACGATTCGGCTAAGGAAGCGTCAAGCGGCCGCTGGAGTTTGCATAGACCGGTTGGATGCCCTGACGGCGGCTGGCCGGGCTGGCGCGTTTGCACCAGGGGAGGCCGCCGGCAGGGCACCCGTCCCCGGCGTTAACCCAGTTTCTGCTTTGCGGCCTGGCTGCGGGGCTGGCTGCAGGTCTGGCCATCGCGGCGGCGCGCAGCGGCCCAAGGCAGAGTCACGGTCTCGCTCTTGGCGGAGCGGATGATGGAGGCAATAAAACGCTTGTTCATCTTCATGGTCTGGTCTGTCCTTCGCCCGGCAGCCGGCCTGGATGCGGGGCCGCTGCTGTTTGTGTTTTTCTGATCTGTTTATGGGTAACATTTGCGCCGCGAATATGACCGGATACGGGCAATTTTACCCTGGCACCGCAGCGGCGCACGGCAGGGGGTCGCCTGGTGAGGTTTTGGTTAAGGTATTGGAAAGGCTGAAAAGATTTCCATCTTGCTGCGGGGGTGCCGCAGCGGAAGGTAAGAAATGCGGCGGAATTTAATAAAATTCGCCACAATTTCCCTGGTTAACGGGGCCTTAAAGTCGGATGCAGGAGATCAGGCGGCCGTAGTCGGCCTCTTTCGCGTGGGTCGCGCGGCGGTAGGAGTAGAATTTCTCAGGCTCGGAGTAAGTGCAGTGACGGGTCCATTCGGCCGCGCCTGCAC
>NZ_LUKH01001433.1:0-1032 GCF_001593695.1 Leisingera sp. F5
GCAACCAGTGCAGCACTGGAAGAGGCCGGGGTACCGTTCCGGATCGTAGGCGAGCCTGCGCTGTTCGAAGTTGTGTTCACGGACAGCAAAGTTCGGGACTACCGCGATACTCAAGCGGGCAATGCGGAACGCACCAGACGGTACAATGCGGTGCTGCGCGAAGAAGGCATATTCAAGTCCCCAGGCAAGACCTACCCCAGCCTGGCGTTGACCGAAGAGGATCTGGACCAGACCGAGGCATCCATCCGCAAGGCTGCTATGGCACTGGACTAATCAAGGCGGTTATGGCCAGGCCCGTCCGTGGGCGGGTGCGCAGCGCCCGCCTGTTTCGCCGGAGGCTGACCTGCGGTTTAACAGAGCAGGCCGGCGCTGCCCGGCGGCGGGATTGGGTGTGCCAGATCCTTCCCTGATGCAGTTGACGAAATCAGCAACGGCGCGGGCAACGGACCACGGCATTGGCGAGCTTCAGCGGCTGCGGCGAACCGGGGAAATGCTGGCAGGCTTACCCTCGGCCGCCCATCTGGCTAGGCTGCAAAACCCAGATGTTCCGGAGGGTTGCATAGGCACCACCGTTCATCGGATCATGCCGCCCCCAGGCTTTCGGCCAGCTTCTGGATCTGGCGCCAGGTCTCCATTGGCACCGCGATCCGCCCCTCCGAAGCCGCGCGATGATTGCGTTCACGCTCCCCCGGGATCTCCACCCGCTCAACCCCCGGCGCCGGCGGGCAGCTGCGCAGATCGGCCAGCACCTCTTCGGCCGCAGCCTGCATGGCCGGTGCCTCGCGGAACCGGGTGGCCTCCAAGGTGATCAGCAGCCAGTTGCATTCGGTTGTTGACGGCCCCAGCATCGCCTCGCCGATGAGTTCAGCCACCAGCGCCAGCGCATAGCCCTTTTGCGCGCCAGCAGGCAGGATGGCGCCGCCCGCAAAATAGTCTTCGGGATCGCGGGTCGGGTTGCCATTGCAGTCGATCACGCAGCCCTCTGGCAGCAGCGCGCCTGCGGATTTCGCGGCGTAGATCCAGCCGCCGGCA
>NZ_LUKH01001434.1:0-1032 GCF_001593695.1 Leisingera sp. F5
CTGAACAGCGCCCAAGGTTTCATCAAAATCTGCTCCAATTTGAAAACCACATCTGGCGCGGACCATAGTTGCAGCCGACTCTGCACGAAACCCCAGTTAACCTTGCCCTTCCGGACAAAACCCGCTACGCCGCAGGCGTTCTGACCTGAGAGGGAATTCCATGTCCGCGCCCAAGAAAGTTGTGCTCGCCTATTCCGGCGGCCTCGACACCTCGATCATCCTGAAATGGCTGCAGACCGAATACGGCTGCGAAGTTGTCACCTTCACCGCCGATCTCGGCCAGGGTGAAGAACTGGAACCCGCCCGCAAGAAAGCGGAAATGCTGGGTATCACGCCTGAAAACATCTTCATCGAAGATGTGCGCGAGGAATTTGTCCGCGACTTCGTCTTTCCGATGTTCCGCGCCAATGCGGTCTATGAGGGCCTCTACCTGCTAGGCACGTCGATTGCCCGCCCGCTGATCTCCAAGCGTCTTGTAGAGATCGCCGAAGCCACCGGTGCCGACGCGGTCGCTCACGGGGCCACCGGCAAGGGCAACGATCAGGTCCGTTTCGAATTGGCTGCCTACGCTCTGAACCCGGACATCAAGGTGATCGCACCCTGGCGTGAATGGGATCTGACCTCGCGTACCCGTCTGCTGGAGTTTGCTGAACAAAACCAGATCCCGGTGGCCAAGGACAAACGCGGCGAAGCGCCCTTCTCGGTTGACGCCAACCTGCTGCACACCTCCTCCGAAGGCAAAGTTCTGGAAGACCCGGCAGTGATGGCGCCTGACTACGTCTACCAACGCACCGTGCACCCCGAGGACGCGCCGAACGAGCCTGAGTTCATCGAGGTCGGCTTTGAAAAAGGTGATGCCGTCAGCATCAACGGTGAAGCGCTGAGCCCGGCAGACCTGCTGACAAAGCTGAACGAACTGGGCGGCAAGCACGGTTGCGGCCGTCTCGATCTGGTCGAAGGCCGCTTTGTCGGCATGAAATCCCGCGGTATTTATGAAACGCCGGGCGGCACCCTGCTGCTGGAAGCCCACCG
>NZ_LUKH01001435.1:0-1031 GCF_001593695.1 Leisingera sp. F5
GTGCAATGGCCTGCCCCAGCGCAATCGGAGAGCTGGCCGGGGGCACCTCGGGGACTGACAGCTGAATACCCTCGACCGCCGCGCCGAAACCGTCATAGAGCAGCTCCGCGACGTCCTGCACCGCGGTCTTATACCGGGCTTGGGCGGCAGCCTGCAGGCGGCTGGTCATCACCGAATAGGCAGAGCGCAACAGCATCCGCAGCCCGGCGGGATCATACTCCCAGTGGCAGTCCTCGCCCCATTTCTCCAAGTGCTCGATCAGCGCGTGGGTGGCGCGGTCGGTGAATGTGGCATGGGCCCGGTCGGCGCGGTCGCGGAAGGAGACGAGGATCTGCGCGGTCTCGGCTTCCAGTGCGTTCAGATGGGATTTGCAGATGTTCTCAAATGCGGTGCAGGTGTCATGGAGACCGGCCTGCGCGCCGCCTTCGCCCTGCACCCTGACTGCATGTGCCGCCTGCTGGCCGGTGGCAGCGGTAACAGCAGAGCCGGCAACGCGGGCCAGCAGCGGTGTGCCAAGGTCGGTCACGATCCGCTCAGCCACCACCCGGTTCAGTGCAGGCAGTCCGGACAGCTCCCAAACCATGTTCTGGGCCGACAATTCGGCATGGGAACTGTTGACCGAGGCTTCGGCCCAATTGAGCAGCGCGGCAGAACTTGCCTTGTCCATGTTCTCCAGCCCGCCGGTCAGCACCTTGTTGGCCCAATAAGCGCTGCCGAATAGGACGGTTGCGTCCTGGGGGCCGTGATGCGTGTCCAGTGTCTGGCGAATGCTGGCCTTGATCTCGGGGATCTGGGCGGCGGGGTCGGCGAGTTCGTCGATGCGGTTGACGAAGATCACAACCTCACGGGACTTGAGATTGGAGATCATCCGGATCAGCCCCATGTCGACCGAGGTCAGCGCCTGGCCTGCAGACAGCACCACCACGCAAAGGCGGCTGTCGCGGATTGCCTGGATGGTGATCTGCTCGCGCATCATGAAGGTGTCATTGACGCCGGGCGTGTCGCGCAGGCACAGACGGTGGGGCACGCTT
>NZ_LUKH01001436.1:0-1031 GCF_001593695.1 Leisingera sp. F5
CGTATCGTCATTGCAGGCCCGTCCGGTTCGGGGAAATCCACTCTGATCCGCTGTCTGAATGCCCTGGAAGAGCATCAGCAGGGCAGGATCGAGGTGGATGGCACCGTCTTGTCAAATGACCTTAAGAACATCGACAAGATCCGTTCCGAGGTTGGCATGGTGTTCCAGCACTTCAACCTGTTCCCGCATCTGACCATTCTGGAGAACTGCACCCTGGCGCCGATCTGGGTCCGCAAAACGCCTAAGAAAGAAGCCGAAGAACGGGCGATGCATTTCCTGGAGAAGGTGAAGATCCCGGAGCAGGCCGACAAATACCCCGGGCAGCTGTCGGGCGGCCAGCAGCAGCGTGTGGCGATTGCGCGCTCGCTTTGCATGATGCCGCGCATCATGCTGTTTGATGAGCCGACCTCGGCGCTGGACCCGGAGATGATCAAAGAGGTGCTCGACACCATGATCGAGCTGGCCGAAGAAGGCATGACCATGCTCTGCGTGACCCACGAGATGGGCTTTGCCCGTCAGGTGGCGAACCGGGTGATCTTTATGGATGCGGGCCAGATCGTGGAGCAGAACGAGCCGGAGGAGTTCTTCAACAATCCCAAAAGCGAGCGGACCAAACTGTTCCTTAGCCAGATCCTGGGTCACTAAAGCAGCGGCATCACGAAACAAAAAGGCCGGGCACAGCGCCCGGCCTTTTTTTGTTCAGGTTTTCTTGGTCAGACCGTCTTGATCAGGAGTGGCTGGCAAAGGCTTCGGTGCTGCCATCGGCCAGGATCAGCAGGGTGTCGAACGGTTCGCGCTCATCCCCCATCTCCATGCCCGGCGAGCCGATCGGCATCCCCGGCACCGTCAGACCCAACGCCGCAGGCTGTTCCGCCAGCAGCCGCTGGATGTCGCTGGCCGGGACATGGCCCTCGATCACATAGGGTCCGGCCATCGCGGTGTGGCAGGAGGCCAGATCGCTGGTGATCCCCAGCCGGTCCTTCATTGCCCACAGCTGATCATCAGGAACATTGCGCAGCTCGGTATTCAGC
>NZ_LUKH01001437.1:0-1030 GCF_001593695.1 Leisingera sp. F5
CGGTTGTTCCGTTCAGATCCGAGTCCTTACCAAAAGGGTCCCTCTGATCAAGCTATCTTTGACACTTTACACAGTAGAAGGTGGAGCGCCCGGATTGGGTGATTCTGGCAATTGACCCCGTGCAACCCGCGCGGCGGCAGGGTTCACCCTCGCGTCCATACGCATCGAAAGAGTGTTGAAAATATCCAAGCTCACCAGAGGCTTGCCGGAAATCCTTGAGCGACGATCCGCCTGCTCGGATGGCATCCTGCAGCACTTCCCGGATGATCGGAACCAGCGCCGCAACCCGATGCGCGGCAATCTGCCCAGCCTTGCGGCGTGGCGAAATTCCCGCACGGAACAAAGCTTCACAAACATAGATGTTACCAAGGCCCGCAATGATTCCCTGATCCAGTAATGCGGATTTCACCGGCGTGTTGCGACCCTGGAAGGCGGCAACCAGATGGTCCTCGTGAAAATCATTTCCCAGCGGCTCCGGCCCCAGCACCGCCAGCAGTTTGTTGCTTTCGGCCGTTGCGGTCTCCAGCAGATCCATCGCCCCGAAGCGGCGCGGGTCGTTGAAGGTGATGCGGGCGCCATTATCCATGTCCAGCACAACATGGTCGTGCTTCTCCGCCTGCGGGTGCTCATGAGCAAACTGGCCCAGCGGGTCACCAGACACCGTCATCCGCCCCGACATGCCCAGATGAATGAGCAGTGTCTCCTCAGTGTCCAGGTCCGCCAGAATATACTTCGAACGCCGCCGCAGCCCATTGACCCGCGCACCGGTCAGCCGCTCGGCCATCCGCTCCGGAAACGGCCAGCGCAGATCAGGACGGTTCACAGCCGCATTTGTGATCACCGCCCCCTCCATCGCAGGCGCCAATCCGCGTTTCACCGTCTCGACCTCGGGCAATTCTGGCATTACACCCCTCCTGAACCAACGGGCCGCATTGTGCCTGCCCCACAGCGCCTTATAACAAGGGCGGAATTCAGCAAACGGCAAGCCTCATGAGCGATAGCAGCGACAATACCACCCATTTCGGGTTCG
>NZ_LUKH01001438.1:0-1030 GCF_001593695.1 Leisingera sp. F5
GGATCAGCACGGCGGGGATCAGAGGGGTTTCAAAGCGCATGGGCTTAGGCCTATATCTGCCGGGGTGAGGTATCAAGGGAGGAAGATCATGGCCAATCCGACAGCTGCCATGCTGGTCATCGGGGATGAAATCCTGTCGGGCCGCACCCGCGATGCCAATATGCATTACCTGGCAGGCGAACTGGCCAAACACGGCATCGACCTGCAGGAAGTACGCATCGTCAGCGATAATGAGGCTGCGGTCATTGCCGCGGTTCAGGCGCTCGCTGCAGGGTACGGCCATGTGTTCACCAGCGGCGGCATCGGGCCGACCCATGACGACATCACTGCCGATTGCATCGCCAAGGCGTTTGACGCGCATCTGGACGTGCGCGGCGACGCCCGCGCGATCCTGCAGGCGCATTACGACACTCAAGGGTTGGAATTGAACGAGGCCCGCCTGCGTATGGCTCGCATTCCGGCGGGCGCCGCGCTGATCGACAATCCGGTCTCAGCCGCACCCGGGTTCACTCTTGGCAATGTGCATGTGATGGCCGGGGTGCCGCTGATATTTCAGGCGATGGTGGCCAGCGTGATGCCGACCCTGACCGGCGGCCAGCCGATGCTGTCCCAGACCCTGCGCGTGCTGCGCGGCGAGGGCGAGATTGCCGGACCGCTGCGCACGCTGGCCGAAGCCTATGAAGACCTGTCAGTCGGCTGCTACCCGTTTCAGAAAGACGGCGCATTTGGCGCCAATATCGTGATCCGCGGCACCGATGGCGCGCGCATTGATGCCGCGATGACAGAATTGGCAAAGGAGCTGGAGCAGTGACCACCGATCCCCGTTACTACGCCGTGACCGAAGCAACATGGCCGCCTGCCTCCACCCGCAGCCTGGGGCCTGTGACCTTGCGCGATGGCCAAGGCGGCGGCAGCCGGGTGTCTGCGGCGACGGTGCAAGGCACGGCCTCTGATGCGGAGATCGCCGCTGCGGAAGAGGCGAAGCGCGCGATGGGCCAGGACTGCCTGTTCATGATCCGCGACGGCGAGA
>NZ_LUKH01001439.1:0-1029 GCF_001593695.1 Leisingera sp. F5
CAGCCAGCCGGCGACCAGACGCGGCTGCGCCAGAAACCGCGCCAGGAAGGTCAAGGGATTGGAGGCCGGGCCGCGGGCGCGGGCGATCTGCTTGCCGTCACCCATGCGCATCCACCAGAAGGCCGCCAGCATCACCACTGCAGCAGCGCCAGAGATCAGAAACGGGGCCGGGGGCCAGATCTCCAGCAGCAGCACGCCGGCCACCGGACCAGCGGTCCAGCCAAGGGCCGAATAGAACATCCGCGAGGTTTCGCATTGCCCAAGTTCCATCCGGGAAATGTAATCCAGCACGTAAGCGTTGAAGCAGATGAAAGTGGTCACCGCTGCTACTGTGTTCAGTGCAAGGGCGGCAAGCACCGACACCGGGCTGCCTTCGATGGCAAAGCTGGCAGAGGCGATGAACATCAGCCCTCCCAGCGAATAGGCCCAGCGGCGCGGCACCAGCCGGATCAGCGCCGGGATCATCAGCCCAGCCAGCAGCGACAGGATGCCGACCGCAAAATATGAAGCCGAAACCATCCCCGCGTCCCCCAGGGCCCGGTACATGATCAGCGGAAAGACCGAGATCAGGATGCCGCGCACCACGGCCTCCAGCCCGGCCAGGACGCCAAAGTCCCGCACCGAAGGCACCGGCGCGTGGCGCAGCCATTCGGGAATTCGCCTCTCGTGCATCTGCGTCCTCCTGTTCTGTTAAAGGACAGCGTGGCGCGGAAGATGCAGGGAAAATGCCGTTTTTCGACGCGAGGGTCGCAGGCAGGCTTGGCGCCGGAAATAACTTCTCGTGATGCCGGGCGGCTAAGGCTTGTGTGCGGCAGCAGCCGCGCGGCCCGCCGGGGGAACGGGCCGCCCCTCCCGCCAGGCAAGGATGGCGGCGCCAGCCAGAATGATAACGGCGCCAAGGAAAGAAATGGCATCCGGCACCACGCCAAAGCCAAGGAAGTCATAAAATGCCGCAAAGACCAGCGTGGCATAGCTGAACGGCGCCACAAAGGAGGCATCGGCCCGCGCCATTCCATTGATGAAACAGGC
>NZ_LUKH01001440.1:0-1029 GCF_001593695.1 Leisingera sp. F5
GCACAAGACCCTGGATCACGAGGTTGACGTGCTGGAACACCAGTTCAACCGCAACCATGTGGACACGCTGATGGGGCTGGCGAAATTCATCGGCCCGAACGAGGTCGAGGTCGCCACCGAAGCCGGCGAAACCACCCGGCTCACGGCAGAGAAGTTCCTGATCTCCACCGGCACCCGCACCTACCGTCCGGACTATGTTCCGTTCAATGGCCGCACCGTGGTGGATGGCGATGATTTCCTTGAGATGGCGGATATCCCGCGCTCGCTGGTGGTGATTGGCGCCGGCGTGATCGGGGTGGAATATGCCACCATGTTCTCGGCGCTTGATGTGCGCGTCACCCTGATTGAGCCGCGCGAGAGCTTCCTTGATTTCATCGACAAGACCCTGATCCAGGAATTCACCCATCAGATCCGTGAAAACGGCGTTGATCTGCGGCTCGGCTCCGCGGTGGAAACCATCGAAGACGCAGGCGAGCATGTCGAAGTGACCCTGGCCAACGGCCGCCATGTGCGGGCTGAAATGCTGCTGTTTGCGGCCGGACGCCTGGGCGCCACAGCCTCGCTGAATCTCGAGGCAACCGGGCTGAAGACCGACCACCGCGGCCGCCTGTCCGTGGACCGCAAAACCTACCAGACCGAAGTGCCCCACATCTATGCCGCAGGCGATGTGATCGGCCATCCGTCGCTAGCCTCAACTTCGCTGCAGCAGGGCCGGGTTGCCGCCTGCCATGCGCTCGACACGCCCACCATGCCCGAAAGCCCCTGGTACCCCTATGGCATCTACTCGGTGCCGGAAATGTCCACCTGCGGCATGTCCGAGGAAGAGCTGCAGGAGCGCGGCATTCCTTACGAGGTCGGCGTCGCCCGCTTCCGCGAAACCTCGCGCGGGCACATCATGGGGCTGGAGCACGGCATGCTGAAAATGCTGCTGTCGCTGAAAACCCGCCGGGTGCTGGGCGTGCAGATCGTCGGCGAAGGCGCAACCGAACTGATCCATATCGGCCAGGCGGTCATGAACCTGCAAGGCAC
>NZ_LUKH01001441.1:0-1028 GCF_001593695.1 Leisingera sp. F5
GGCCAAGACCCTGAAGCGCGGCCAGCGCGAGATGGACCAGCGGTCCTTGGGCGCCCAGGTCAAACGCGCCCAATCCTTGCAGGCCAATGTCGCCCGCGCTCCGGGCAAGGTCCGCGACCGGCTGGGCCGCGCCCTGCATGTGGCCGCCCGCCATTTGAAACGCCGCGACCTCGACTCGGCCCGCGACGCCATGGACAAGATTGAAAAGGCGCTGACCGTCCTGGTCTGACCAAACACCCCAATCCGCGCGCCGCGGGCTGGCCGACGATAACCGGAACCCGGAGACAGTGATGCCTTTGAAACGCCTGCTATCTGCCCTCGCCCTCGCTGCCCTGCCGCTGGCGGCGGCTGCCGAAACCGGCCCCTTGCGGGTCGAGCTGAACAAAACCGAGGAGATCGACACCGGCGGCTGCCGCGCCTTCTTCCTGTTCCGCAATCAGACCGGCAAAAGCTTCGAAGGGTTTGAGATGTCGCTCGCCATCCTCGACGGCCAAGGGGTGATCGACCGGCTCTTGTCGATCGACGCCGCCCCCCTGCCCGTACAGCGCACCACGCTGAAACTGTTTGAGATTCC
Source organism: Leisingera sp. F5 (assembly GCF_001593695.1). Lineage (NCBI taxonomy): Bacteria > Pseudomonadati > Pseudomonadota > Alphaproteobacteria > Rhodobacterales > Roseobacteraceae > Leisingera > Leisingera sp. F5. Next base: position 575 of record NZ_LUKH01001441.1, read on the forward strand.
GGAAATCGCCTGCAGCAACATCTCGGAAATTCTGCTGCATGACATCACATCCTGCCAGCCCCAAAACGAGGCGCAGATGGACTGTTTCCCGATCCTTGAACTGGGCTCCCGCGCCGCCGCCCCGCTGGTGAAATAAGCCATGGCCGGCACCTGGGAAATCTTTGGCACCGGCGGCCCGGTGATTGCGCTTCTGGCGCTGATGTCGCTGCTGTCGCTCACCGTGATCGCCGTCAAACTGATCCAGCTCTGGCCGGTCCGCTCCGGCCAGGACACCCGTGAACAGGCCCTTGCCCTGTGGAAGGACGGCGACCGCAAGCAGGCGCAGAACAGTGTTTCAGCCGGGAAATCCCCCGCCGACCGGGTCATGGCCTACGCCATGCAGGCCCTGCAAGAAGGCCTGCGCGGCCCGCTTCTGCAGGATGAACTGCAGCGCCGCGGCAACGAGGAAGTGAGC
>NZ_LUKH01001442.1:0-1028 GCF_001593695.1 Leisingera sp. F5
GGGTCGCAAATTGCATCCGCGACAGATGCCCGGTCAGCTTCCACAAGGCCAGCGTGGACGCCACCATCAGCGGAATGAACGCTGCGGTGATGACGATGAAGCCCTGATACTCGCTGCCACCGATCAGAAACACCTCATCCTTCAGCTTCAGATAGCCGATGAAGAACAGGACGACCGGGCCCAGTTCCAACAGCATCTTCAGGGTCGGGTTGATCTTCTTTGCGGCCATGGGGCCTCCTGTCAGTTCTGCGCGCGGTCTCAGCCGCCCATTTCCACTATCACGGCGCCCAGCGCGATCAAAGCCATCAAGGCAATCCGGCGCGGCCCCACAGTTTCCTTCAGCACCAGCCAGCCGATCAGGGCTGCAAAGACTGTGGAGGTCTCGCGCAGCACCGCCGCCTCCCCCACTTTGTCCAGCCTTGTGGCCAGCATGATCGCGCCAAAGGACGCAAAGGCGACCAGCCCGCCAAAGACCCCCCGGACCATCAGCGGCCCCGGCGCCGGCCGCGCGGGCATGGTCCGCCAACGGGTGAAGGCAATCACCGGAAACACCAGCCCGTCGATCATGAAGAACCACGCGAGGAAGGTGAACGGATCCGCCGTCGCCCGGATGCCATAGGCGTCATATGTGGTGTAGGCGGCCACACACAACCCGGTGACCACCGCCAGCCCCAGTGCAATTCCCAGCGTGTCGCGGTTCACCGTCAAATAGCGGTAGTTGTACCCCGCCAGTCCGAAGATCCCCGCCAGCAGCACCGCCACCCCCAGCCATTGCACCGGGGTGAATACCTCGCCGAACAGGAAGAAGGAGCCGATCACCGTGAACAGCGGCCCGGTGCCCCGCACCACCGGGTAGACCACGGTGTAGCTGCCCTTGGTATAGGCCAGCGCCTGGAACAGCTTGTAGAAGACGTGGATCCCCCAGGCGACAGCGAAAATCAGCCACATATGCGGCTCCGGCCAGGGCACCACGAAAAGCGCAAAAGGCGCCGCCATCACGCAGTAGGAAAAGTCGATCGCTCCGCGCG
>NZ_LUKH01001443.1:0-1027 GCF_001593695.1 Leisingera sp. F5
TGCCCGCGTCGAGCGGTTCAATGACGGCGAGATCTTCGTCGAAGTCTATGAGAACGTCCGCGGCGAGGACATGTTCATCATCCAGCCGACCTCCAACCCGGCCAATGACAACCTGATGGAGCTGCTGATCATCGCTGATGCACTGCGCCGGTCCTCGGCCCAGCGTATCACCGCGGTGATCCCCTACTTCGGCTATGCCCGCCAGGACCGCCGCACCAAGGCGCGCACGCCGATCTCGGCCAAGCTGGTGGCAAACATGCTGACCGGTGCCGGCATCGAGCGGGTGCTGACCATGGATCTGCACGCCGCGCAGATCCAGGGCTTCTTTGATATCCCGGTGGACAACCTTTACGCTTCGCCGATCTTTGCACTCGATGTGAAGAACCAGTTCAAGAACAGCATGGACGAGCTGATGGTGGTGTCTCCGGATGTGGGTGGTGTGGCCCGCGCCCGCGAGCTGGCCAAGCGCATCAACGCGCCGCTGTCGATCGTCGACAAGCGCCGCGAAAAGGCCGGCGAAGTGGCCGAGATGACCGTAATCGGCGATGTGAAAGACAAGATCTGCCTGATCATCGACGACATGTGCGACACTGCCGGCACCCTGTGCAAGGCGGCGCAAGTGCTGCTGGACAACGGCGCCAAGGAAGTTCACGCCTATATCACCCACGGCGTGATGAGCGGCCCGGCGGTTGAGCGCGTCACCAATTCGGTGATGAAATCGCTGGTGCTGACCGATTCCATCCAGCCGACCGAGGCCGTGGCCGCCGCGCCCAATATCCGCATCCTGCCGACCGCGCCGCTGTTCACCCAGGCGATCCTAAACATCTGGCACGGCACATCCGTGTCGTCGCTGTTCGAGGACAAGACCCTGGTGCCGATTTACGAGAGCCTGACGTCCAACGGCGGCTGAGGCTGCTGTTTTTCCGGATGTTCAAAAGCCCCGCCCTTGTGCGGGGCTTTTTCTGTTTCACAGGGCAGCGCGGCGGCGGGCCGTGTTCAGGCTGATCAGAAGCGCCACGCCAGCCAT
>NZ_LUKH01001444.1:0-1026 GCF_001593695.1 Leisingera sp. F5
GGCGGCCTTTTCCAGATCGGTATCGGACAGGTCATTGCAAACGATCAGCGGATCGTTACCGCCCAGCTCCAGCGCCTGGCGCTTGTAGACGCCTTTTTCGGCGATCATCTTGCCCACTGGCACGCCGCCGGTGAAGGTGATGATGTCGATGTTTTCATTGGTGATCATCTCGTCGCCGATGTCCTGCGGCCAGCCGGTGACCACCTGGAACATCTCCGGCGGCAAGCCCGCGTCGTACAGGATGTCAGCCAGCGCAAGGCAGGTCAGCGGTGTCAGCTCGGTCGGTTTGCAGACCATGCAGTTGTTGGTGGCAATCGACGGTGCGATCTTGTGGCTCACCATGTTCAGGGGGTGGTTGAACGGGGTGATCGCCGAAATCGCCTTGACCGGCTCGCGTTTGGTGAAGATCTTGCGCGCCTTGCCGTTATGGGTGAGGTCGCAGGAAAAGATCTCGCCATCATCCTTCAGCGCCTCAGCCGCGGCGAACTGGTAAACATCCTGGGCGCGCTTGGTTTCATAGATGGCGTGCTGGTGGCAGATGCCCAGTTCCAGCGTCAGCCATTTGGCCAGATCTTCCCGGCGCTCGCCGATCAGCTCACCAGCGCGCTGCAGGATCCGGCTGCGCTCGTAGCGGGTCAGCTTGGGCGTGTAGTTCGCCGCGATTTCAAATGCCATACGGGCATGTTCGGCTTTGCCAGCAGGAACATATCCCACCACTTCGTTGGTGTAGGGGTAATGCACCGGGACGGTTTCGTCGGTAAACACGATCTCGCCGCCGATGCGCATGCCTTCGTTGCGGATGTCGATGTTAGTCATGGTCTGGTCTTTCATGGCTCACAGCGCCGCTGCGGTGGTGGCGTAAAAGAAAGCGTCAAAGTTGCGCAGGTCTTCGGGCTGATCCGGCAGGTCGATGACACGGTTGACGATAAACGGAACTTCCTGTTCAGTCAGCCCGCCGTGACTGCGCAGCGGTTCTTTCAGCGCTGCCAGGTCGTGGCGGTGGGCAGAGGTGCCGATAGTGACGTT
>NZ_LUKH01001445.1:0-1025 GCF_001593695.1 Leisingera sp. F5
GTCATGGCCCGGGCTATGGCATGCGTCGTATTGATCGCACCAAGCTTGAACCGGGCGCTTTCAATATAGACACGCAGCGTGTGTTCCGAGATTGACAGGGTTTTTGCCACCTGTGCACGACTGTAACCGATTGCCAGCAATGTCAGCGCGTCCACTTCACGCGGCGACAGCGGCTGAGCCTGCTCCGGACTGCGGCTGGGCTCAAATTCAAGCGCTTTGCGATTAAAGTAATGCGCCATCAGGATCATATCCCGGCTGCAGCGCTCGGTGAGTTTCTCCCAAGCCTCATCGTCGCAATTGTGGCTGACGGTAAACACCGCAAATTGCCCGTTCGGCCCACGGATCGGAATAGAATAGCCTTGGTTGCCGACCCCATGCTCCAACGCGTCTTTCAGAAATTCGCGGGCCGGTTTCGGCGACCAGTCCAGCCGTTTCCAGTCAACCGGGTGGAACCGCTGATAGCAGCCGGCCACCACCGGATCGACCCGCACATAGGCCATTTCCTGGTAGCGTTCGACCCAGGTCTGCGGATAAGTGCCGAAATGGTAGTGGTCGCCGGCGCTGTCGACCCAGTGATACATGGCATGATCGACCCCGAACACACCGCACACCTGGTCAACTATCGATTGCAGCGCATCAATGGTTTTGGTGGCGTCAAGCGCCTCCAAAATGCGGTCCAGTTCTGCCTTATGTGCCATCGCCGTATACCAGTTTAGTCCAGAGCCTGCCCGATCCGGCTATTCACAACCAACAAGGCTGTCTCAGGCTTCGTTGCAAACAACTTTTGTTCTTTTGCAGTGCGGGACTCTGTGCGGTCAATGACAACCTCAGGGGTTTGGGCAGTTTACTGCAGCCAGGCACCTGATTGCGCGGGTATTGCGCCGGGAGCGCAACACTAGCAACTTAATTGCGCGACCTCCAAGCCCCGCCTCCCCGGAAATAGTGAGGGCGCAGCGGTTAACTTCCTGAAAAAGATAAAATTACAAAAAACCCGCGAAGCACAGGTGTGATTCGCGGGTGAATTT
>NZ_LUKH01001446.1:0-1025 GCF_001593695.1 Leisingera sp. F5
GTGTCACTGGTTCTTATCGCCATGGCGATGATGCTTGGGCCGCTGTCACGGCTCTGGCGCCAGGCGACGCGTGTCTTGCCGTACCGTCGGGAACTCGGGATTTATGCCGTCGTTCTGGCGTTCGTTCATGCGACGATCATCCTCTTCGGTTGGGTCGAACTTGATCTGATGCGCCTGTTTGGCTTTGAATTCCATCCCGGTTTACAACGCTATGTCATGGTCAACCACGGGTTTGCTCTGGCAAATGTCTCGGGCCTTTTGGGATTGATCTATGGCCTCGTTCTCGGGCTGACATCGAATGACGCCAGCCTGCGCCTGTTGGGGAACAGTATCTGGAAATATGTGCAACGGGGGACGTATGTGCTCTGGTGGTTGAGTGTCGCACATACCGCATATTTCCTGTTCATCCACTTCCTGGACTACCACCGGCAAACGCCCGAACCGAACTGGGCGCAATGGCCTTTCGTCGCGCTTGTCGCCGCTGTTCTTGGCTTGCAGATTGCAGCGTCCACGGTGACGTGGCGAAAATCCATTGGTGGAGGAGCAAATGCAGCCGTGGCCGAATAGCGCGGCGGGCCGTTTGACCTTTGATCAAGGAGTTGAGCCCTGGTTCAAACCTGGCAGAAACGCGCGCAGGCCGTCCCGTCACGGGTCGCTTGCGTGGCTGGAAGTAGATGCCTGAATTGCAGTTTCAATCCTCTGGTGCCACGCAGGGCCGCCAGTCCCACAGACGGTTCATCGTCGCAAACAGGAAGGACGCAGACCAGGCGATCAGCAAGAGCCCGTTCAGCGCCTCGACACCGGTGAGAAACCGCAGATGCCCGGTTGGAACGATGTCACCGATCCCGAGCGATGTGTAGGTGACGGCCGAGAAGTAGAGGTAGTCAAGCGGGTGTGCCATTGCAGCCCCTTCGAAGCCACCGATCCCGAACACGGTCTCCGCAATCCAGAAGCCGCCCGCGAAGAGCCCGATCTGCAACAGATGGGTGAGAAACAACAGACTCACGATGGAAAGCACGCGCATA
>NZ_LUKH01001447.1:0-1024 GCF_001593695.1 Leisingera sp. F5
GGCGCCGACGCCGGCACCGATGATGCCGCCCAGGATCGCGCCCTGCTGGGTGTTGCTGCCCGGCGTGCCGATGGTAGCCGGATCGGTGCAGGCGCCCAGGCCCAGTGCTGCGGCAACAATACCTGCCGTGGTGAGTTTCATCTGCATCATCAAATTGCCTTCTGTTTTCTCAAACCCGGACAACGTCCGGCATTCCGCACGAATATCGGGGTGCCGCGCCGCCATCTCAAGGCGGGATCACCCTGCATGGGCGAAATACCGCGCAAAATCCGCCTAAGCCCCCCTTAAGGCGCAAAGGCAAAGTCCCAGCCTTCCTGCTCCATCCACAATTTGCGCAGGGCGCCGGCTTCGGGAACAAACCCGCCCTCCAGCATCTCAGCCGCGAACATCCGGTCGGTGCGGAAATGGCGGAATCCGCCGCGCAGCTCACACCAGGCAGCCAGCATTGTGCATTCAATATGATAGATCAGCGCCAAGGGGCGCAGGGTGCGGCAGGTCTCGCCGCGTTCGGGGCTGACATAGGTGATCTTCAGCTTGCGGCTGTCCCGCACCGCTTGGCGCAGCAGCGCCTTAGACACACAACCTTGTTCCGGGTCATCCAACGGCGCGCCCCAGGGGGCCACCTGCAGCCAGTCGGCGGTGGCATGCACATCCTTAATCTTGTGGCTGACCCGTTCTGCGGCTTTTTGCAAGGCGCCATCACCCGTGCGCATCAGCATTGCCAGGCCGACATGCAGCGCTTCCACCTCCTCCTCGTCGAAATTCAGCGGCGGCAGGTCATAGCCCTTGCGCAGCATATAGCCGATCCCTGCCTCACCTTCGACCGGAGTGCGCATCGCCTGCAAGGCGGAGATATCGCGGTAGATCGTGCGTTTGGAAACCTCCAGCTTCTCTGCAAGGTCCTCTGCCCGCACCGGCGAAGTGGCAGTGCGCAGGATCTGGATGATTTCGAACAGGCGTCCGGTACGGGGCATGGGCAGGCTCCAGTGACAGTCTGCTGACACCCTAGCACATACCACTGACA
>NZ_LUKH01001448.1:0-1023 GCF_001593695.1 Leisingera sp. F5
AACGGAACTTCCGGGTCGCCGAATACGGCAACCCGCCCTGTGCTGCGAAAAATTTCAGCAGTTTGCGCCGAATTCGGAGTTTTTCAACAAAATGGGCGGTTTCCGGAAGTTCGCTGCGGGTGCGAGCGCGCCCCAGACTCACTGTAGAAGCGGACGCTCAGCGAGCTGCCTTCGTCAACATTCCGGCAGAAGACAAGCTGCCTTGCACAAGAGCACTACTGCTTGACCAAAACAGACAGCTCATTCGTCAGTCGCGCCACGGCGCACTTGCTGCCCCAATTTTAAGTTCGCGCCTGTTCGAAAGCGGCCCAGGCTTCTTCGAAACTGGCAAAGCCGAAACCTTCGCGGCGCGCTGGTTCCAGGATCAGTTTCTCCGTCTCCAGGAGCTTCCGGATAGCACGTCCCAATAGCGGCACGACGTCCGCCGGAATGACGAGCGCGCCATGGCGGTCGGCGTGGATCAGGTTCCCGTCCTGCACTTCCATCCCGAAGACAGTGACTGAAGTACCTATTTCACGCACATGAACGAAACCGTGGCTGGGACCGATCGAACCGGCAACGACCGGGAACCCATGCGGCAGGTCGCCCAGATCGCGCATGACGCCGTTGGTCAGCGCACCGGAAAGACCGAACCCTTTGTGGACCGTGGTGTTGATCTCTCCCCAGTAGGCGCCGATGCAGTCCGGGTAGTCGAGGTCTTCCACCACCGCCACGCCCGGGCGCGGACCCTCAGACATGTGCCTGTAGTAGGCCATGCGCCGTTCCCGGATTATCTCTGGCGGTTCAGCGGGCGGATTGACGGCCGCAATTTTGGCGGTGCAGGCGTAGCCCACGATTGCGCCTTCTTCCGGCGCAGAGCACAGCATGGTGCCGCGGGTGAAATTGGCAAACCCGCGCTTGCCCTGGGCAACTTCGATTGCGTTGCAGACGGTGGGGGTGTCGACCGATTTCAGCAGGTCCAGAAGAGAGTTGTCCATTAGGCCTCCAGCCAGCGGGCCAGCGCCGCTGTGGTTTCTTCAGGTT
>NZ_LUKH01001449.1:0-1023 GCF_001593695.1 Leisingera sp. F5
CACCACCTGGGCAGTGAGACGCTGCCGGACTGCGTGGCGGTGGTGAATCCCAACCGCCAGGACGAAAGCGGCGACCTTGGATATTTCTGCGCCGCAGGTGTGGTGTTCCTGATGCTGGTTGAGGCCGGGCGGCAAATGCGCGAAGCAGGCGCCAAGGGGCCGGATCTGATGGCCTTGCTGGATCTGGTGGCATTGGCCACCGTTGCCGATGTGGCGCCGCTGATCGGCGCCAACCGGGCGCTGGTGCGCCAGGGGCTGAAGGTCATGGGCGCGCGCAAACGTCCCGGTCTGGTGGCCCTGTCCGATGTCTCCCGCATGGATTCGGCGCCCTCCACCTATCACCTTGGCTTTCTGCTGGGACCGCGGGTCAATGCCGGCGGGCGGATCGGCAAGGCGGACCTCGGCGCGCGGCTGCTGTCGACTGACAATCCGCATGAGGCCGCCGCCCTGGCCGAACGGCTGGATGAGCTGAACACCGAGCGCCGCGACATCGAAAACGCGGTACGGGCCGCCGCCCTGCAACAAGCGGAAGACCGCGGGCTGGAGGCTCCGCTGGTTTGGGCCGCTGGCGAGGGCTGGCATCCCGGCGTGGTCGGCATCGTTGCCTCGCGCCTGAAGGAAGCCGCAAACAGGCCCGCAGTTGTGATCGGCTTTGACAGCGATGAGGGTAAGGGATCTGGCCGGTCCGTGTCCGGCGTCGATCTGGGCGCCTCGATCCAGCGGCTGGCGGCCGAGGGGCTGCTGGTCAAGGGCGGCGGCCACAAAATGGCGGCAGGTCTCACCGTCATGCGGGACAAGCTGGAACCAGCGATGGCGCGGCTGTCGGAGCTGTTGGAGAAACAAGGCGCAGGACAGGGCGGCCCGGCCGATCTGAAGCTGGACGGCGCCCTGATGCCCGGTGCCGCCACGGTGGACCTGATCGACCAGATCGAACAGGCAGGCCCCTTTGGCGCAGGCGCCCCTGCCCCGCGCTATGCGCTGCCGGATCTGCAGGTGCGTTTTGCCAAGAAGGTGGGGGAAAGC
>NZ_LUKH01001450.1:0-1023 GCF_001593695.1 Leisingera sp. F5
CTTCGGCCCCTCGTTGCGGGTGGTCAGCGGGCGGCTTGGCACTCAAAGCTTTCCGGACCGCCACAAGGACATCCTCGACGCGCTGCGGCGGCAGGACGCGGAAATGGCCGCTTTGGCGATGGAACGGGACGTCTGCGAGGGCATGGAGCATGTGGTTCAGGGGCTGCAGGCCGCTAACTGATTCGATTGACACCTGAGAATTTGATCATATTCTGGTGTCAATCAGTCATTCTCAGGAGCGAGTCCCATGACCGTTATCACCAACCACATGCCGACGGCCGAGCTGCAGGCGCTGGACGCCGCCCATCACATGCATCCGTTCACTGCCAATGGCGAACTGTCGCAGAAGGGTGCGCGCATCATTACCCGCGCAGACGGCGTGCATCTGACCGACAGCGAGGGCAACCGGATCCTTGACGCCATGGCTGGCCTGTGGTGCGTCAATATCGGCTATGGCCGCGATGAGCTGGCCGAGGTTGCCGCCCGCCAGATGCGCGAGCTGCCCTATTACAACACCTTTTTCCAGACCACCCATGTGCCGGCCATCGCGCTGGCAGCCAAGATTGCCGAACTGGCGCCGGGTGATCTGAACAATGTGTTCTTTGCCGGCTCCGGTTCCGAGGCCAATGACACCAACATCCGCATGGTGCGCCACTACTGGGCGCTGAAGGGCAAGCCGACGAAATCCGTCATCATCAGCCGCAAAAATGCTTATCACGGTTCCTCAGTCGGCAGTGGTTCTTTGGGCGGGATGAGCGGTATGCACGCCCAGGGCGGCCTGCCGATCCCGGATATCCACCATATCAACCAGCCGCATTGGTGGGCCGAAGGCGGCGACATGCCGGAGGAGGAATTCGGGTTGCAGCGCGCGCGCGAGCTGGAGGAGGCGATTCTGGAGTTGGGCGAAGACCGCGTTGCCGCCTTTATTGCCGAGCCGGTGCAGGGTGCCGGCGGGGTGATTGTGCCGCCGGACAGCTACTGGCCGGAAATCCAGCGCATCTGCGACAAATATGAAATCCTGCT
>NZ_LUKH01001451.1:0-1023 GCF_001593695.1 Leisingera sp. F5
CACGTTGGTATAGCAGTATTCGGCCACATCGGCGATCATTTTCAGGCTTGGCTTGGGCGGGCAGACATAGGTGCCGCGGCTCAGGTATTCCTTGATCAGATCGTTCTGCACCGTGCCTTGCAGTTTGGCGACATCCGCGCCCTGTTCCTCGGCCACCGCGATGTAAAGCGACAGCAGCCAGGGCGCCGTCGCATTGATGGTCATCGAGGTATTCATCTGCTCCAGCGGGATCTGATCGAACAGCGCCCGCATGTCGCCCAGATGACCGACCGGCACCCCGACCTTGCCCACTTCGCCGCGCGCCAGCACGTGGTCGCTGTCATACCCGGTCTGTGTCGGCAGGTCGAAGGCCACCGACAGGCCGGTCTGGCCCTTGGCCAGGTTGGCACGATACAATGCGTTCGACGCCTTTGCGGTGGAGTGACCGGCATAGGTCCGGATAAGCCATGGACGATCCGGCTGGCGATCTTTCTGCGTCTGCGACATGTACGGGCCTCTTGAATCAGGTTGCGCAACTTTCTTACGTTGCAGCCTGAGTTATTGGAATATTATGGCGCTGTCAATTCGCTGCGCTGCGGCGATTTCTTTGCTGCGGCCAGGATCAGGCTCCACCCCAGGATTGCCTGGCTGTGAGCCGAGAGGCTAAAACCCGATTGAAACAGCAGCAAGTGGCCCAAATCGGACAGGTCAGGCGGGGTTTGGACGACAATTTGCATCGGCAAGCCGCTGATCACCATCAGGTAATACATGTAATAGACCTGGGGAGAGAGCCAGACAAACAGCCAAAATGCCGCGATTGCAGAGACAAGGCGCGCCCACAGGGGCGAGAACCGGGTTAGGCGGCGAACGATCCAGAACCAACTGCCCCACAATGTCAGTGACAGCATGGCCAAACCGATTTGTCCTCCCCGGGAGAGGGTAAAAAAGGAATCGCCATCATACACTGTCGTACCACTCCAAGTGTGTTCGTCAGGATACGACCTGGGATTTGCGATGGGCAAGCAGGCCTGTGTTCACGGTTTA
>NZ_LUKH01001452.1:0-1022 GCF_001593695.1 Leisingera sp. F5
CCATGTCGCCATGGGCGGCATCGCGCGGCGGCTCCACCGCCACATTGGCAAAATCAAGCCCCTCGGGCAGCGCGCCGTCCGCGGTCATCGCGGTCAGACTGTCAATCACAAGCGAGCGGATATCGGTAAAGAGGTTCATATCTGGCGTCCCATATGTTCACAGATGCGGATACCGGGGGCCAAAGGCAGGGTCAACAGCATTGCAGGGGCAGCCCGAGGGCTCAGTCGGGCCGTACCGGAAAATTCCAATTTTCCGGCCAATTTTCTTTCTCAAGAAAATTGCGCCGTTGCCGCGGCGCGCGCTTCACAGCCCTGCCTCACAGTACCGCGTTGCGGTCTTCCAGAATCTTGCCCCAGGTGAATATCTCGTAAGAGCGGAAGGCAGGCACGTAAAACGGATCGCCATGGATCAGATGCTCCACCTCGATCCGGTCCTCAGCCTCGACAATCCACAAGGCGCCGCAGAAGTCGCCGTCCGCGTCCAGTTTCAGTCCGCCGCCGAGGCGCAGCTCAGGGTGATCCTCGACATAGGCTACATGGGCATCCCGCCGGGCCTTGTTGGCGCGGATGTCCATCATTGCAGGCGCATCGCGGAACAGCACCGCCCAGCGGGTCAGCGCGGGCGCGGATTGGCGGAGCTCCTGAGGTGCAGTCATGACAGCATTCCCTGAATGGCAGAGGCAGTGCCCCATTCGGTAATCTTGTAAGTGCGCAAGCTGGCCACGTAATAAGGATCCTGCAGGATCAGCCGCTCGACATCCTGGCGGGTCTCGGCCTCTACATTCCAGATCGCGCCGGGAAAGTCCTGCATCGGCCGCATCGCCAGTGCGCCGCCGATCTGCAGTTCGGGCCGCGACCGCACAAAGGCGATATGCGCCTCGCGCCGCTTCTTGTCGCCGCGCACCCGGTCCATTTCGGGTTTGTCCATGAATGTGACGGTCCAGCGTGCCATGGCTTTCCCCTTGCTGTTCCTCCCGCGGATAGCGCTGATGACCCGCGGCATCATAGGGCCAGATCATAGC
>NZ_LUKH01001453.1:0-1020 GCF_001593695.1 Leisingera sp. F5
GCTGCCACAGCACAAACCCGATTGAGACCGCACCGGATTGCTTGCCGGGGTGGCTGTCGGGTTCACCAGTTTTGTCAGCCATGCGGGCGGGCCGCCGGCCGCGGTTTATCTTCTCAGCCTGAAGTTGCGGAAAACCGAATATCAGGCCAGCACCGTGCTGATCTTCTGGGCGGTCAATATCGCCAAGGCGGTGCCCTATGCCTGGCTGGGGCTGTTCACTTGGGAGACGCTGCGGCTGGATCTGATGCTGGCACCCTTTGCGCTGCTTGGTGCCTGGCTGGGGGTGAAGCTGCATCACAGCATCCCGGAGCGCGGGTTCTTTGCGCTGACCTATGTGCTGCTGAGTGTGACCGGAGCCAAGCTGATCTGGGACGGGCTGACCTGAATACTGCTCATGAGGGTCAGCCCGCGCGGCGTCCCCGGCCGCTCAACCTGCTGCCTGGAAACCTGCCTCAATAACTGCTGCTCAGGCATCGCTGTCGGTGTTTGGCAGTGCTTCTGCGAGCACTTCATAAGACTGGCCTGACGCCACCAGGCAGGTCATGCCGTTGGGCGTGGTCACGGTGATGGTCCAACTGCCGGTGTTTTCGGAGGCAAAGGTTTCCATCACCATACCCTTCTGGCCCATGCCGATGCTTTGACGGCTTTCGCCGTATTTTTCTGCCAGCCGTTTGATCACTGTGTCGCGCGGTGCGCAGTTGCGGCTTTGCGCGGCGGCAGGCGCAGCAGCCAGGGTCAGCACGGTGAGGGCTGTCGGCAGTGCCCGGTATGTTATTTTCATCTCGTTTTACCCTTTCCGGAACGGCCGGACAGAGCCGGGTGCCTGACGGCAGCTCCCGGTATCCCTGTGCGGGCCGGTGTGTAACGCAATTCGAAATGCAGGCCCCATGCCTGCGGGCATCAGGTGCGGCCTGGGGCGGCGGCAGGGGTCCTGTGCCTTGGTGTCTATCAGTTTGGCAATCAGGTGCTGATAACTGGTTAACCCAGAGGGCGTTGAAAATTCACTAACTTTGTCAATAT
>NZ_LUKH01001454.1:0-1019 GCF_001593695.1 Leisingera sp. F5
CTTCTGGAAGGTACCCACCTGTGACAGCGCGTTCTGCCCGGTGGTCGCATCCAGCACCAGCAGGGTGTTATGCGGCGCGGTCTCATCCTTCTTGCGGATCACGCGAACGATTTTCGACAGCTCTTCCATCAGATCCGCACGGTTCTGCAGACGGCCCGCGGTGTCGATCATCAAGAGATCTGCGCCCTCTTCCTGCGCCTTGGTCATGGCATCGAACGCCAGCGAGGCCGGGTCGGAGCCTTCGGGTGCTGTCAGCACCGGCACCCCGGCCCGGTCGCCCCAGACCTGCAACTGCTCCACTGCGGCAGCGCGGAATGTATCGCCTGCGGCAATGACCACCTTCTTGCCCGCGCCTTTGAACTGGCTGGCCAGCTTGCCGATGGTGGTGGTCTTGCCGGAGCCATTGACCCCCACAACCAGCACCACCTGCGGGCGCTTTGCATAGATCGGCAGCGGCTTCGCCACCGGTTCCATGATGCGGGCGACTTCCTGTGCCAGAAGCTCCTTGATCTCACGGCTGGAGACCTTCTTGCCCATCCGCCCCTCGGCCAGGTTGGCAGTCACCCGCAGCGCCGTGTCCACGCCCATGTCGGCGGCGATAAGCAGCTCTTCCAGCTGCTCCAGCATGTCGTCATCCAGCGCCCGGCGCGGCTCGGCGGCGGCGGTGCGGCCCATCAGACGGCCCAGCAAGCCCGGCGATTTTTTCTCAGGCTCCGGTGCAGTCTGCGGCGCGGGGGCAGGCTCGGGCGCCGCCAACGGCTGCGGCGCAGGCGCGGTTTCAGGTTCGGGCGCAGGCTCCGGATCGGCAACAGCTTCCGGCTGCGGAACAGGTGCCGGGGCGGGCTGCTCCGGCGTCACTGCCGGGGCCTTTGCCAGGGCTTCAGCCGCACCGCTCTCGGCCCCCTCCTCGACAATTGCATCGAGCCCCTGCTCGAGCTTGGAGGAGGATTTGAACAGCCGTTCCTTGAGCTTTGAGAAAAACGCCATCTTGGTCTCCGCAAAAGGGTTTGTACCTCACC
>NZ_LUKH01001455.1:0-1018 GCF_001593695.1 Leisingera sp. F5
CATCCTCCCGGTTGCGGACATGCTGTTCCGTTCGGTCGAGAACCGGATCGTCCAGGATACACTGCCCCGCACGGTTGAAGTTCTGGCAGACTGGGACCCTGCATCGGGCCAACTGCCGGAGGAGGCTGCTTTTGCCGCTCTGGCCGCCGACCTTAAAGAGGCGGCAAACGTTAAGACCCACACCAAGGTTGCCAAGCGTCTGAACTATGAAAATCCGGGTCTCTCGTCTGTGTTCAGGAAGTCCGGCCGCAAGGTCAAGAAATGGGATATCGCAAACGACGGCCCCTTCCGCGAAAAACTTATCGAACTTAACGACGGCTGGGGTGATGTCGAGCTTTGGCGGACGATCAAAACCTACTCCGGCACTTTCACATCCGGCTATTTCCTGAATGCGGTCGATATGCGATTGGGGGCTGAAGGCCCTGAGGTTCGTCCCGAGAATGAGCGCATCTACAACACTATGCTGATCCGGACCATGCGGATGTCCCTGATCATCACCTTCAGCTGCATCATGTTGGGTTATCCGGTTGCCTGGATCCTGGCGAACCTCCCCACACGCCAGGCAAACTTGCTGATGATTCTGGTCTTGCTGCCGTTCTGGACATCGCTCCTGGTGCGGACCTCTGCCTGGAAAATCCTGCTGCAACAGCAGGGTGTTATCAACGATACGCTGGTCTGGATCGGTCTGGTGGATGATGCCAACCGATTGGTTCTTATCAACAATGAGCTGGGCACCATTATTGCGATGACCCACATCCTGCTGCCGTTTATGATCCTGCCGATGTATTCGGTGATGCAGACCATCAACCCGTCTTACTTGCGCGCCGCCAAATCCCTCGGGGCAACCGACTGGACTGCGTTCTGGCGTGTCTACTTCCCGCAGACCGTGCCGGGCATCGGCGCCGGATCGATCCTCGTGTTCATCCTGGCTGTTGGCTACTACATCACTCCGGCCCTGGTCGGCGGCACCAAAGGCACCTTTATTTCGAACCTGATCGCCTACCACATCTCGACGTCG
>NZ_LUKH01001456.1:0-1017 GCF_001593695.1 Leisingera sp. F5
GGCCGGAGCGGGCGCGTCCAATTGGATTGTCCGCTGCAGGGACGGACTGCATTCTTTCCGTCTTTGGAATGCAGGCGTCCAGCAACTCGGGAAAGACGGCAACCACCTCATCGTGTGCGACTTGGGGGTCGTGTCGCTACCACTTACTTTGCGTGAACTAGAAGTTGCCAGCTTAGTCGCGGAAGGCTACCGGAGTATTGACATCGCGCAACAGCTTAAAATCACTAGGCGAACCGCGAATGCACATGTGGAAGCAATCCTGCAGAAGCTGGATGTTTCCAATAGGGCGGCCGCTGCCGCCGTGATCGTTCATCACGGCTGGCGATTACTTTGTTAGCGGCACCAAGGCGACTGGAGCCACTCCACATCCAGCAAGCGCGGGCCTAGGCAGCGCACCGGTGCATTTTCGGCGCTGCCCGAACCCGCCTCTTTAGTGACGGGTGGACACTCCCGACAATTTTGAAAGTCCTCGCCGATCCGATTTTCCGTGGAAATTGGGTTGCGCCTGCTGCATCGCGGTTGACTTGCCTGCCGCATCCTTCGCGTCAACGCTTCGGAGCGTCGCCGCACTCTGTGGCTATGAGCCACTCAATGAGTTGTTCTAAAGGCGATCTTGGGGCCCGCGATTTCGGCCAAACCAGATAATACCGGTGAGGCAACTCCATCGCGTTCTCAAACGCGCGGACCAATTTGCCGTGCTTGACCACCTCTGTCGCAAGGAACTCGGGCAACAATGCTACACCAAACCCGAGCGATGCGGCCTCGGCCATAGTGGTGAACTGGTCGAAGAGCATCCCGTGCAGTCTTCCAGCAGGGCAGGAGTGGTGCTCGAACCAGTCCTCCCAGGCACCGGGTCGTGATTCGAGGTGCAGTAAGGGCATCTCGAAAAAACTCTCTGCGGCGACTGGACGTGTAGAGATCAGGTCAGGTGAGCAGACCGGAACAACACGTTCCCGAGCGAGTTCCAGATACTCGACTCCTTGCCAATCGCACCGGCCAAAGTGAATTGCTGCATCA
>NZ_LUKH01001457.1:0-1017 GCF_001593695.1 Leisingera sp. F5
CCCTTAGATCGAGTCCGGCTCGGCCAGCACCGCCAGCTCGTCCCGGTCCAGGATCTGCACGCCGCCGCGGCTGATGCTGACCAGGCCGTTGCGCTTCCAGGCGGCCAGGGTTTTTGAAACCGCCTCGCGGGTGGCACCGACGAATTCAGCCAGCTCCGCTTGCGACAGCGCGACGCGGCCGTCGCGGCCTTCCGGTGCGAGATACAGCAGCTTGCGGGCCAGCCGCACCGGCATCGGCAGAAAGACCTGTTCGTTCAGCTGGGTGTTCATCCAGCGCATCCGCTGCCCCGCCAGCCGCAACAGGTCGGCAGCCAGATCCGGATGCTGGCGGATCTGTGCCAGCACATCGCCGCTGCGCAGCCGCAGCACCCGGCTGGGTTCGGCGGCGATGGCGGTAGCGGTGCGCTCCCCCGGATCGAACAGGGTGATCTCGCCGAACACCGCGCCGGGGCGCATCATGTCGAGCGACAGTTTGCGCCCCGAAGCAGACAGCACCGAAAACTCCAGCGCCCCCTCGGCAATTGCATAAAGCGCGTCGCCTGCATCGCCCTGTTCAAACAGAACTTCGCCCTGGTGCAGCTTTACTTCTGCGGCCTGGCTTTCCAGCATGCGCCTGAGCGGACCGGAGGCGCCGGAGAGAAAGCCGGTATCGGGCAGGCGGGTTGTCAGCATGGCCAAATCTCTTTGCGTCTGGTGCCCAGTCCGGCGGACCTTAGCAGAGGCATGGACACCGGGGAACCGGGGAGCTGAACCGGTTGGTTCAGCCCTCCACGGCGACCAGTCCCAGCTTGCGGGCGGAGGTGAGTGTCAGGGTGCCGCTGTCCAGCCCCAGCGGTGCCTGATAGCGTTGCACAGCCTTGCGGGTGGCGGCGTCCATCTGTCCGTGAAGGGGGCCGCGGTAGATCGCGCGGGCGGCCAAGGCGCGTTGGATTGTCCGGATAAAGTCCGGCGTCATCATTGCGGGGCAGGGGATTTCGATCCAGCGTTTCTGCCGCGGTATTACGATTTGCTGGCGGG
>NZ_LUKH01001458.1:0-1016 GCF_001593695.1 Leisingera sp. F5
TCAATGACCTGATGAAGACCGAGATTTACGGTGGAAAGTCACTGGCCGATCTGGTGACGCTGGAATTTCTGGCGCAGGCCTTGGGCAACGTGCTGGCTGCAACTGTCATTCTTCTGGCGGGCTTCGTCGCCGCGCGCTGGGTCAAGCGGCGGATCGTGGCACTGGGCGATACCCACGCCAAGCTCGACGTGACCCTGTTTCATTTCCTCGGCACTCTTGCGCGCCATGTCATCCTCGCCTTTGCGGTGCTGTTTGTTCTGAATACCTTTGGTGTCAAGACCACCTCGATTGTGGCGGCCATCGGTGCCGCCGGCCTGGCGATCGGCCTGGCCATGCAGGGGGCGCTGTCGAATGAGGCTGCGGGCGTGATGATCATCCTGTTCCGCCCCTTCAAACTGGGTGATTTCATCGATGTGAACGGCGAAATGGGCACGGTGCATGAGATGCCCCTGAACAATACCGTCATCGCCAGCCTCAGCAATCTGAAGGTGATCATCCCCAACTCCGAGGTCTGGGGTAATACCATCACCATTTACTCCGCCTTCGACACCCGCCGGGCAGGGTGGACTTTTGGTGTTGGCTATGGCGCCAATCTGGCCACTGCAGAACAGGTGATCCGCGACACAATCATGGCCGACAGCCGCTCGCACAGCGATCCGGCCCCTTCATTCAGGTCAATGCGCTGAACAGCAGCTCGGTGGATTTTCTGGAGCGTGTCTGGGTCGATGCGGCCGAGTACTTTCAGTATCAGGCCGACATGAAGCGCAAGGTCAAAGAAGCGCCGGATGCGACCGGGGTCGATATCCCCTTTCCGACCCGAACGCTGGTTCACGCCGAACCTGCCAGCCAAGAAGACGAGGCCAGCAAGGCCGCCTGAACAGAAAGCCGGCGTTGCTAGTGTGCAGCGGCAATCGGTGCGCCGACCTCGATCCCCTGCGGCGTGATCCTGGTGCCCAGTACCAGCCGTTCTACCCCTGCGGCCCGGGCACTGGCAAAGGCGGCCGCATAGGCCGGGT
>NZ_LUKH01001459.1:0-1015 GCF_001593695.1 Leisingera sp. F5
ATCCCGCCATGCTGCCGCGGGTGCTGGAACTGGTGAAATCCTGCCACCGCGATGTTCCCAGACATCTACGCGGCCCGGCGCTGGTGTTCTGGGTCTTCCATGTGATCCGCGACTATGCGGCGACACTGCAGGACAAGAACAGTCCGCATGCGGCGCTGGCTGCCGAACTGACCGGCATCGGCAACAGCCTGGAACAGGCGGCAGGCCCCTTCGATATCGTCTTTGGCCACAACGACCTCCTGTGCGGCAACTTTCTCGACGATGGCAACCGGCTCTGGCTGATCGACTACGACTATGCCGGCTTCAACTCGCCGCTGTTCGACCTGGGCGGGCTTGCCTCCAACAACGGGCTTACGCAGCAGCAGGAACTTTGGCTGCTGGAGACCTACTTTGAGGCGCCGGTAAACGATGATCTGTTGCACCGCTACGGCGCCATGAAATGCGCCTCGCTGCTGCGCGAAACCATGTGGAGCATGGTCTCCGAGCTCACCTCCGATATCGACTTTGACTACGCGGCCTACACCGCTAGCAACCTCACGCGCTTCCGCGCCGCACTTGACGACTTTCAAAACACCTGAGGACTGACATGACTGAACTTCCCTCAACTGCCAAGGCAGTCATCATCGGTGGCGGCATCATCGGCTGCTCCACCGCCTACCACCTGGCTAAACTGGGCTGGACGGACACTGTTCTGCTGGAACGCAAAAAGCTGACTTCAGGCACCACCTTCCACGCCGCCGGCCTGGTCGGGCAGCTGCGCTCCAACGCCAATATCACCCAGCTGCTGGGGTATTCGGTCGATCTATACAACAAGATCGAAGAGGAAACCGGCCTGGGCACCGGCTGGAAGATGAACGGCGGGCTGCGCCTGGCCTGTAACGAGGAGCGCTGGACCGAGGTTAAACGCCAGGCCACCACCGCGCATTCCTTCGGCCTGGAGATGGAGCTGCTGACCCCCAAGGAAGCCCAGGACCTGTGGCCGCTGATGGATATCTCCGACGTGATCGGTGCTGCC
>NZ_LUKH01001460.1:0-1015 GCF_001593695.1 Leisingera sp. F5
CGGAACGCTCTGGAACCAGCGCTGACACCGGCGGCGGGCGATCCTTTGCTACAGGGCCAAGCGGATCATCTTCAATGATGTAAAGACCATGGTTTTCCGCAATTCGGGCCAGCTCCCTGCGCCGGTCTTCCGGCATCATAACCGGCACCGGATTTGTCAATGTTGGCAATAAACACAGGACTTTAGAGCCGGACGCCCGGCAGGCATCCTCCAACGCATCTGGCAGAATGCCAAACGAGTCCGTTTCCAGTCCCGAAAGTTTCAATCCCAAATAGGAACAGCCGGAAACGAGCAGATTGTGAGTGATACTGTCTGACAAGACGGTGTCGCCAGGGCGGGTCAAAGCGGACAGCGCAACAGACATTCCGTGGCTGCCGCCGTTTGTCACGAGAATCCGTTCCGGGACGGCAGCAAGACCGCAGGCTGCCAGCCACTCTGCCCCTGCCGCGCGGTGGGCTTCGTGTCCAGAGTGGGGGCCGCAATCCTGCAGGGCTGAAGGATTCAGGTCTGCCGTGAGTTCCTGCAATGACAGCTGAAACCGCTTATTGTGTTCTTGATTGCGAATGGGGCGGGAGGTGGAGAAATCATACCTTTCTTCGAGTTCGGTTTTTTGCGGAGCCGCGTGCGGCTCGGGATCGCTGACATAGCTGCCCCGGCCAACCTGTCCGTCAATCAGGTTCTGCTTGCGCAAGCTCTGGTAGGCTTTGCTTACGGTGTGAACGCTCAGCCCAAGCCGGTCTGCCATTTTGCGATGCGGTGGAAGCCGGGATCCCGCGGGGAGTTTCTCCGTCAGAATGGCCTGCTCAATGGCCCCTGCCAGGCTGGCATGCAGGGGCGATTGAAGCGTTTCGGGATCAGGATACCACATTGCCGTTCCTCAATCCTGCCGCAGGGCCAAGACGACGGGGCGCCACAGGCCCAGCCGCCTGCTCACGCCGCTTTTGCTTTTGCAGCCCGGCCGGGTTCCGGAAAAAGCGCCCTGTGCAAAACCGTGACCGCTGTTTCCGCTGATGTC
>NZ_LUKH01001461.1:0-1015 GCF_001593695.1 Leisingera sp. F5
CCGGCGCCAAACCGCTGCAGCGTTACCGGTTCGGAGTGATCCCGCAGATCACCCCGGTGCTGCTGAGCCAGCTGCTGTATTTTCTGGAATCCAACACCCGCTCTGCCACCATCATCGGTGCAATCACCGGCGGCGGCATCGGCTTGCTGCTGACCCAGGCGATCATCACCCAGAAAGACTGGGAGGAGGTGGCCTATTACATCACGCTGATCATCCTGATGGTAATGCTGATGGACTGGTTCTCGGGCTGGCTGCGGCGGAAGCTGATCACAGGCGGCAGCGGACCGGGCAAACGCAAGGCGGTCAAAGGGCAAGAGGGCGGCACCTTCCTGCTGCCCTGATCCCGGATGTTTCAGAGGAAAGACTATGGCCCGTTTGCAGGCAGAAGCCCCGTTCCTTCACCCGGAATGCCAGATTACAGACAGCCGGTTCGGGCGCTACGTGGAGATCGGCGCAGGCAGCCGGATCGCGAATTCAGCGGTTGGCGACTACAGCTATTGCGACCGCACCTGCGATATCGCCAATGCAAAGATTGGCAAGTTTTCTAACATCGCCAGCTTTGTCCGGATCGGCGCGACCGATCACCCGATGGAGAAGGCCTCGCTGCATCATTTCCACTATCGTTCCGGCGACTACTGGGACGATGCGGAGCATGATGCAGAGTGGTTCTCCCATCGCGCCGGGCGCAGGGCCTTTATCGGCCACGACACTTGGATCGGCCATGCTGCGATCATCAAGCCCGAGGTGACCATCGGCCATGGTGCGGTTGTGGCCTCCGGCGCCATCGTGACCAAGGATGTGGCGCCTTACACGATTGTCGGCGGTAACACCGCCAAGGTGATCCGCCGCCGCTATACCGAGGCTGTTGCCGATCAGATGATGGCTCTGGCCTGGTGGGACTGGGACCACGACACTTTGCGCGCCGCATTGCCGGATTTCCGAACCTTGCGGGCGGAGGCGTTTCTGGAGAAATATGCTTGATCCAGCGGGCGGGAGGCTCCCGCCTGTTCCGGGT
>NZ_LUKH01001462.1:0-1015 GCF_001593695.1 Leisingera sp. F5
GAGCTGTTGTGCCGCGAAAGCGGCAAGAGCCTCAGCGCCGCCCATGACGAGTTCGAAGAGGCCGCGCAGTATTTCGAATATTACGGCGGCATGGCCGACAAGATCGAAGGTAAGTCGATCCCGCTTGGCCCCGATTATGCTGACTTTACGGTCTATGAGCCGTATGGCGTCTCCGCCCAGATCGTGCCTTGGAACTTCCCTGTGTCGATTGCCGCACGCTCGCTGGCGCCTGCGATGGCGGCGGGCAACTCGGTGATCATCAAGTCGCCGGAACTGGACCCGATGGCGCTGGCGATGCTGGGCGTGGCGCTGGAACGCGCCGATGTCCCCGCGGGGACAGTGTCGATCCTGAACGGCATCGGTGCCGATCTGGGGGCGCGTCTGGTGGAAAGCAGCCAAATCGACCAGATCGTCTTTACCGGCTCGGTGCCGACCGGCCAGGCAATCCTGCGCGCGGCGGCCAGCCCGGTGACGCCTGCGCTGATGGAGCTGGGCGGCAAATCCGCGGCTGTGGCGTTTGAGGACACCAATCTCGACACGCTGATGTCCAGCCTGCAAAGCGGTATCTTCTATAACGCTGGTCAGGTCTGTTCTGCGATGTCGCGGGTGCTTGTGCACCGCTCGATCTATAAGGAAGCAGTGGAGCGCGCCGCCGCGCTGGCAAATGGCCTCAGCGTCGGCCACGGGCTGGAAAACCCGGGCCTGACCCCGGTGATATCGGCGCGCCAGCTGGACGGTATCGAAACCCTGGTGGCCACCGCCCGTCAAAGCGGCGCGCGCGCCGCTTCGGGCGGGAAGGCTACAGCGTCGGGCTGATCGCGCGCTCGCCTTCGTCGCTCGACCGGTTATGCGAGGGGCTGGAGGACGAGGGGATCACCGCCAGCGCCGAAGGCGTGGTGGCCGACGGGCGCACCGATGTGGGCTTTGACGCGCGTGTCGCCGATCTGCGCAGCTACGTGCCGCAGGCGCCCGCGGGCCCTGTCACCGCGACCGGCAGCCTGCAACAGGCGGGGGG
>NZ_LUKH01001463.1:0-1014 GCF_001593695.1 Leisingera sp. F5
GCCCCCAGCGGCCAAACGCCTGCCAGAGGTGCCGCTGGTGGTCGACTTGGCGGCCAAGGGCCGGGACTTTGGCATCGAGGGCGCGCGCGATCGACAGCCGCTGGCGCTGACCGCCGGAAAACGCGTGCGGGTAGCGTTTCAGCATGTCCGGGGACAGGCCGACCAGCCGCAGCATGTCCGCCGCCTTGTCCCGGCGTTCGGCACGTGAACCGATCCGGTGGATTTCCAGCGGCTCCACCAAAGTGTCCTGAATGCGCATCCGGGGCGACAGCGAGGAATATGGGTCCTGGAACACCATCTGGGCCTGCCGCTGAAAGGCGGTGCGCGCGGCGCGGTCCATGCTGTGCACGGTGACCGCCGGCTGGTCAGGATCAGGGCGGAACAGCACCTCGCCGCCGGGATCCGGAAGCTCTGCCCCCAAGGCAATTCGTGCCGCCGTGGTCTTGCCCGAGCCGCTTTCGCCGACAACTGCCAGGGTTTTTCCGCGGGCCAACCGCAAATCAACCTCGCGGCAGGCGTGGATCAGGGTCGGAGCTTGCCAGCCCTTGCTGGCTCTTAATGTGTAGGTCTTGGAAACCGACTTCATTTCCATGATCAGGTCATCGCGTGACGGCGGGATGGCGACGACTGCTTCATCCGGGATTTCCGGTGCAGCGTTGAACAGGGCCTTAGTGTAGGGGTGGGCAGGGGTGCGCAGCATCGGTTCTGCACGGCCGGATTCCATCACCCGGCCCTTGTGCATCACCACCACTTGCTCTGCCATATTGGCGACCACGCCCAGATCATGCGTGACCAGGATCATCGCCATACCGGTTTCGCGCTGCAGCTCTTTCATCAGCCCCAGAACCTGGGCCTGTGTGGTCACGTCCAGCGCCGTGGTCGGCTCATCCGCGATCAGCAGGTCCGGCTTGGCCACCATGGCCATAGCGATCATCGCCCGCTGGCGCATCCCGCCGGACAGTTCGAAGGGATAAGACCTGTAGGTGCGTTCCGGATCGGAGAACCCGACCCGCT
>NZ_LUKH01001464.1:0-1014 GCF_001593695.1 Leisingera sp. F5
GTGGCGCCCGGGCATTGCTTGACGCCTATTTCGCCAAGACCGGTGAATATCCCACCTGATCCATCGTGCGCGGCGCATACTGCGAGATCGTTCTCTCTGATTGGCTGAGGCGCGCGATCGAGGCCAATGAGGCTGTGACGATCTCGAACGACTAACCTGGATCATAGACGGCTTCTGTTGCGAACGAGACCAACCCAGCTCCTGCAATTTCGGAAGACTGCCGCGATAAATATCTACCCATTAACGAATACACGATGATATAATCATATTTTAGGTGTTTTGGGGATTTGGAAATGCGCGTTTTCGGCTGCGATATACAACCTTCACCCAGGCACGAAGCTCGCCGTGTGAAAGAAACCGGTATTCGTATCCTCGGCCGCGCAGGTGAATTCGTGATCGTTGCCTATATCGAAGCATCCACATCAAAAGTGGTGATTGAACAGGTTTTAAGGGTCTTTCCGGGCGGCCGCGTAGGCTAAAAAGAGGGTACTCCCCATCGTTCAGCCTCCACACACATCGAAGATGTCAGGAGGCAACTCCTGGTCGTTTATTCGGACAACTGACTGGCAGTCAGATACTCCCATCCCTTTGCGCGTCCATGACGGACGTGAAGACATTCCGCAGCTCGGTCAGGTTCTGGTCTACTTGTTTGTGGTCTAGCTGCATGGCCTTAGCTAGCTCTACCGCCGCGAAATGCGTCTTGTCGATGCAAGCACCGGACTGGATGTCTTGAGCATGTTGCTCGATGGCCAGTGCAGCTGCGAGGAAGTCATCAGCAAAAGGGTCCTGGACAGCTAGAACACGTACCGCGGCCAGCAGTTCTTCGGGTTGTTCCTCAGGAGGCAGAAAGGAGAGTTTCACGGTAAGTTTCCGCTGACCTCGCGATGTTGAAGTGTATGCAAGGTACACTCTTACGTCTTTATGGCACCAGCACCGAAATCCGGTGCATTTATCGGGGCGGAGATTTTAAGTCCCCTGTGTCTACTGGGACCACTTCGTTTACACCGAAGATGT
>NZ_LUKH01001465.1:0-1013 GCF_001593695.1 Leisingera sp. F5
GCTTCCTTCATCCGCCCTGCCGGGATGATCACATCCCTGGAGCGATTGACCTCAATACTTGCCCCGCTCAGCGTCAGATCGCACCAGGGGGAAAAGGCCACAAGGCCGGCGGGGCGTTCCCCTTCCCCCAGCAGAGCGGCGAGCAAGGCCAGCGCCAGCCCGCCGCCGGCACTGTCGCCTGCCAGCAGGATATCGGCAGCGGCATAGCCCGACCGGCGCAGATGCTGCCAGGCTGCCAGGGCATCTTCAAACGCAGCCGGAAAAGGCGCATCTTGCAGCAGCCGGTAATCGGGCACCGCAATTTCCAGCCCCGTGGCCAGGGACAGGCGGGACAGCATCCCCTGATAGGCACGGGCGCTGCCTGCCAGATAGGCGCCGCCATGCAGGAACAGAATGATCTGCCTGCGGTGCGTCCGGCCCACTGAAATCAGGTTCAGCGGCACCGGTGCGGGCCGCGGCAGCAGCCGGGTGAAGGGCACTGCAGGGTAAAGCCGCGGCGCCATCAGCTCAAACACCCGCCGCGCCAAATCGGGGCTGCTGGTGCGCTGCAGCGCCGGTTTCATACCATAGCGCATCCATGCGTTAATGGCCCGGCGCTGCCAGCTCATCAACTGACCTTGGCTTCAATCGCCTGCCAGACTTTTTCGGCTATATTCACCCCGTCAAAGCGCTCCAGCTCCTGAATGCCGGTCGGCGAGGTCACGTTGATCTCGGTCAGGTAGTCGCCGATCACGTCGATGCCTACAAAGATCTGGCCCTTTTCGCGCAAAAGCGGGCCGATGGCGGCACAGATTTCCAGGTCGCGCTCGCTCAACCCGATTTTCTCGGGGCGTCCGCCCACATGCATGTTCGATCGGGTCTCGCCTGCGGCAGGCACCCGGTTGATGGCGCCGACCGGTTCGCCGTCAACCAGGATCACCCGTTTATCGCCATTGCTGACGTCGGGCAGAAACTTCTGCACAATCAGCGGCTCGCGGCTGAAACCGGTGAACAGTTCATGCAGCGAGGTGAGG
>NZ_LUKH01001466.1:0-1012 GCF_001593695.1 Leisingera sp. F5
AAATCCAGGCCCGCTGTCTGGTGGACGGCTGGGGCCAGGAAGCCTACATCCTCACCCCGCGCTGAGCTTCATCTTTTCAAAAATACTCGCGCCGCAGGCATGCGCCGCAGGCGCATTCCGACCTGGCGGGACGCCTCATACCCGGTGATAGGGGCTGCCTGCCAAAATAGTTGCGGCGCGGTAGATCTGCTCGGCCAGCATCACCCGCACCAGCATATGCGGCCAGACCATCTTGCCAAACGAGATTGAAAAATCCGCCTCGGCTCGCAAGCTGGGATCAATCCCGTCTGCCCCGCCGATAATCAGCGCCAAGTCCTGACGGCCGCTGTCGCGCCAGCCTGCCAGCTTGTCCGCAAAATCCGGGGAAGAGATCACCTTGCCGCGCTCATCCAGGGTGCAGATCACCGCGCCCTTAGGCAAGGCCTTGCGCAGCAGTGCAGCCTCAGCCGCCATGCCGCCGTTCTTTTTGTCCTCAATCTCCACCACCCGCGCAGGCCCCAGGCCCAGCGCGCGGCCGGTCCGGTCGAACCGGGCAAGATAGTCGTCGATGAGGGATTTTTCAGGGCCAGCCCGCAACCGGCCGGCCGCACAGATATGCAGTCGCATGAAATTCCAAAAGCAATCCGGCCCGCACCCTGGCGCGGGCCTGCATCAAATCAGCCTTCGGTTCAGCCTTCGGCTGCCGGAGCTGCCGCGGTGCCTGCGGGCATCCACATCTTCTCGAGCTGATAGAACTCGCGCACTTCCGGGCGGAAGATATGGACAATCACATCACCGGTGTCGATCAGCACCCAGTCGCCTGTATCCTTGCCTTCGACCTTGCAGCCAAGCTGGTACTCCTGTTTGAGCCGGTCAGTCAGCTTTTCAGCCATGGCGGCAACCTGGCGGGTGGAACGGCCCGAGGCCAGCACCATGTAATCGCCAATCGCCGTCTTGCCGCGCAGGTCGATCTGCACAACATCTTCGGCTTTGTCATCGCTGAGTGAAGAAAGAATCCGCTCCAGCAGCTGTT
>NZ_LUKH01001467.1:0-1012 GCF_001593695.1 Leisingera sp. F5
CGGAATCGGATTCCTATGTGCTGGGCTTTACCGAACCTTACCTCTTGGGGCGGGATCTTAGGTTTGATCTGGACCTGGGTCTGAATGAAACCGACTCCAGTTTCTCGGAATACCGCACCAAACGGATTTTCTTCCAGCCTGCACTGACCTTCAACACAGGCGAGGATACTTCGCTTCAGGTCCGCTATACGTGGGATGCGGATGAGATGCTGTTCAGCGATAGCGAGGATGACGACACAACCACTTTCCTGGCCAGCCCAGTTATTCAAAACGAAATCAATCAGGGTGAGCGTTCGTCCAGTGCCATCGGCTTCACCTATCGCTATGACAGCCGATTGACGGGCCTGGATCCGACTGCCGGGTTCCTGGTTGAAATCGGTGCTGACTATGCAGGGCTGGGCGGAGATTCTGAATACTTCAAGACCACAACGAAGATTGTGGCGCAAAAGCAAATTCTGAACGAGGAAGTCACGATCCGTGCGACCATCGAGGCTGGTTCGTTCCAATGGGAAGGCAGCGGTTCCAGCCGTTCGATTGACCGTTTTGTTCTGACGCCGTCGGTTATGCGCGGCTTTGAGCCCGGCGGCATCGGCCCGCGGGATCAATCCGACGGCGCACCAGGCAGCGGCAGCTACAATGACTTCCTAGGCGGCAACTATTATGCGGTGGCCCGCTTTGATGCGGAATTCCCACTGGGTCTGCCCGAAGAATTGGGGATGCGCGGCGCCCTGTTCTATGATGTTGGCAGCCTTTGGGGAACGCAGAACGTTGATACTTCTGGCACCAGCGGAAACGGTGTCGTGGGTTCCAGCAGATCCTTCCGCCACGTCGTTGGCGTTTCCCTGCTGTGGACCACCGGGATCGGCCCGCTGCGCTTCAACTTCTCCAAGGCCCTCCAGAAAGAGGACTTTGACCAGGAACAGAGTTTCGACCTGACCTTGCAGGCGCGGTTCTGATCTGGTGCGGCGGACTGCGCCCAGTTATTGGGCAGCGCTTGGAGTTGCCATAGCGC
>NZ_LUKH01001468.1:0-1010 GCF_001593695.1 Leisingera sp. F5
TCTCAATATCACGCCATTGCGCGTATTTTTCAGGGGGAAGCTGAAACCCCTTGGCTCCGCAGCGGATTATTGCCCGCCGGGCGGCCCCAAAGGCCTGCTGTGCCGCCGACGACGAGCCGCCGGTGCTGGACAGCATCCGGATGCTGCCGCTGTCCGGCTTGCCATCCTGTGCCAGCGACACCGCCACCACCACCGTGGTGTTCAACGCATCAGTCGACAGCGAGCCCACGTTCCAGCACTGCGAGACCGCAACGCGCAAGGCATCCTTTTCGCCCAGCGTCAGCGGCGGCCCCGAAGGTTCCCGCGCCTCGACATCGGCCCCCCCTGCCAGGGCTTCTGCCAAAGCATCCTCCACCGCGGAGGGCATATCCGCCGTCTCCGGCTGCTCCTGTTCTGCCGGCTGGGCCGCTTCCACGGCCTCTTCCGGCTGCGGCTGCGGGCGCGCGGGCCGTGTTTTGGGCCGCACAGACACTTCCGGCGCAGCAGAGGCTGCAACCTCCTCGCCTGCATTCTCTTCGGTCACGATCCTGTCGCTGGCAGCCTCAGGCGCGGTCGCTTCCTGCGCCTCCTGCTCGGTTTCCGTACCTTCTTCTGGCGACACTTCCGGCTGGGCAATGTCATCCACACGGGTGTCCGGCTCAGGCGGCGCGACAGGCTCAGGCGCGACCCGGTCCACCGGGCGCGGCGCGGTCTCAGGGCGCAGCTGCCGCACCAGCGCCGCAATCTCCGGCGCCTCAACCGCTGCAGGCGGAGTGGCCGGCACATCCGGCTCGGGCTGCGGCTCTGGGATCTCTGTCACCTGCGGATCCGGCGCCGCCGGCGCGACCGGTTCGGGCTGAACGGTTTCCGGCTCAGGATCCGGCTGCGGTGCTGGCTCGGGCGCGGGCTGCACTTCGGCCGGTTCATCCAACGGCGCAGGTTCGGGCGCGACTTGCGGCGCCTGACGCTGCTGACTGAGCTTTTCAAACTGCTCGGCCGAAATCAGCGCGACCTGCTGCACACGGGACGGC
>NZ_LUKH01001469.1:0-1010 GCF_001593695.1 Leisingera sp. F5
GGCCGGCACCGCCACGGGTGCCAAAATGGATGCAATGATGGAGGATCTGGCCCCGGCCTTTGGCCAGCTGCATGGCGCCAGCGATACTTTCCTGGAAATCCTGTCGGACTACGGCGTGACCCATCACGGCCATCTGGACCGCAGCCTCAGCATGATCACCCGCAACGGCGGCGACAACACCGTGCGCGGCACCAGCGGCGCCGATGGCATTGATGCAGGCCGCGGCGATGACAAGATCATCGGCAAGGGCGGCGCCGACGTGCTGCAGGGCAACTACGGCAATGACACGCTGTATGGCGGCGGCGGCAACGATGTGCTGGACGGCGGCCACGGCGAGGATACGCTGAAGGGCGGCGGCGGCAACGACCTGCTGATCAGCCGCGCCGACGGGCGCGAGGGGGCCATCGCCTATGACCCGGACCGCGACGAGGGCGACCCGCTGAACGAGCTGACAGATGGCAAGCTGTACCCCGATCAGCCGGTGCCGGGCGATGATCTTCTGATCGGCGGCAAGGGCGCGGATATCTTTTACTTCCAGACGCTTATCAATGCCAAAGAGCGCTATATCGAAAAGCACACCCGCGACGACGGCACCATCAACTGGCATGGTGTGGCGGGTGAAAACGACAAGTTGCACGACCATTGGGTCGACATTATGGGCCATGATGTGGTGCAGGATTTCAGCCGTGCTGAGGGCGACCGGATTGTCATCGAGGGCCACACCACCGAGATTGCCTCGATCACCTATGGCGACAAGAACGGCGACGGGGTGATGGATCACTCGGTGATTGCGCTGTACTCGGATCAGGGCAACAACGGCGGCGCCCATAACGACGATCTGCTGGGCAAAGTCACGGTCTATGGCGACCTGGTGAAACTGTCGGACATCGAACACACCGCGGCGCCGGCCTATGGCATCGTCAAGAGCATCGACGATCTGGAGGAGGCGCTGGCGCCAACCGCGGTTTCCGAAAACACCGGCAAGATCAAGGTCCCGGGATCGGCGCTGG
>NZ_LUKH01001470.1:0-1008 GCF_001593695.1 Leisingera sp. F5
TGGGTGTTGCGTTCAAACTGGAGCCCGGCGAGAGCTTTATCGTCGATAACACCCGCGTGTTGCACGCCCGCCTTGGCTATTCCGGATCGGGCTCCCGCTGGCTGCAGGGGTGCTACGCCGACAAGGATGGGCTGCTGTCGACCCTGAACGTTCTGAACGCCCAGAAGGAGGGTTGAACAATGAGCAAGCCGGATTTCAGCACGCTGACCCAGGACAACATTGTCGCCTTCATCGGTGATATCTTTGACCGCCGCGGCGACGAGGAATACCTGGGCGAGCCGGTCACCATGACCGAACATATGTTGCAGGGCGCCACCATTGCCGAAGCCAACAACCAGCCGGAAGAGATCATAGTAGGCGCACTTCTCCACGATATCGGCCATTTCACCAGCGAGTTCGGCACCTTCTCCATGGATGACACTGAAGACCGGTTTCACGAGGAGGCTGGCGCCGAGGTACTGGAGCAGTTCTTCCCTTCGGTGATCACCGATTGCGTGCGCTATCACGTGGCAGCGAAACGCTATCTCTGCGCCACCAAGCCGGAATATTTCAACCGTTTATCAGTCGCTTCCATCCATTCCTTGAACCTGCAGGGCGGACCCATGAATGCAGAAGAAGTGGCTGAGCTGGAGCAAAACCCGAACCTCAAGCAGATCATTGCGGTGCGCTATCTGGATGAGGCCGGCAAACGCGCGGATATGGACACGCCCGATTACTGGCATTTTGCACCTATGGTGCAGCGAATGGTCGACAGGCATATGGGTGCAGGAAGTACTGAAAAATGAGCGCGCCGGAGTACATCTTTGAGGCCAGCTCCAAACCGTCTCTGCCGTGGCACGAGGTGCCGCTGATCCGGGCGACCGAGGAAAGCGTCGAGGGCTATGGTTGCCTGGTGGAGGATCCGGGCGCCTTCGAGATCGAGATTGTCCAGTGGCCTGCCCAGGGTTGGCGCCCGATCGACGAGGGCACCGGGGATGAGGGGGGCTGGGTCGAGGGCACATTCCGCTG
>NZ_LUKH01001471.1:0-1008 GCF_001593695.1 Leisingera sp. F5
TTCCGGGATCAGGTTCACCGTGATTTCCTCCCCTTCGCGCCAATAGGAGGAGAGCTGCAGCACCGAGGGGCCGGAGAGGCCGCGGTGAGTGAACAGCAGCGCCTCGTCGAAACTGGTGCGCACGTTGCTGAGACGCGTGGTCAAGGCGGTGCCGGCGAGCGGCTGGAAGCGCCCGTCAGGGAAGGTGAAGGGCACCAGCGCCGGGCGGGTCTCTGTGATTTCCAGCCCGAACTGGCGAGCCAGATCATAGGCAAGCCCGGTGGCGCCCATTTTGGGGATCGACTTGCCGCCGGTGGCCAGCACAAGATTGCGGCAGGTGACGGTCTGCGGCTTGCCCTCGCGCAGCAGCCGGACGCGGAAGCCATCTGCGGTCTGTTCCACTGCTTCGACGGAGGTTTGCAGCCAGAGGTCCGCACCGGCCTGTGCCATCTCCTGCGTCAGCATGGCAATGATCTGTTTGGCGGAGCCGTCGCAGAACAGCTGGCCCAGGGTCTTCTCGTGCCAGGCGATGCCGTGGCGGTCCACCAGGCCGATGAAATCCCACTGGGTGTAGCGGGCCAGTGCCGATTTGCAGAAGTGCGGGTTGGCAGAGAGGTAGTTCTTCGCTTCCGCATACATGTTGGTGAAATTGCAGCGGCCGCCGCCGGAGATGCGGATCTTGTCGCCCGGCGCCTTGGCGTGGTCGATCACCAGTGTGCTGCCGCCGGAATGGCGCGCGCACATCATGCCGGCTGCGCCGGCGCCGAGAATCAGAGTGTTTATCCGCATGGCGCGCATCGACCACGGAACTGGCGCTGGCGCAAGGGGGAGGCCGGCAGGAGCTGTCTGGCGGATTGGCGCCGGCGATCTGGCAGCTTCCTGCCTGTCAAGATGGCCTGCCGCGCGGACGGTGGTTTTCCGCCGAACTGTGTTCTTTTTCTGGCGCCGCGGCTCACGTTTCGTTACAGTTTCTGTGAGACCCCGAAAAATGGGGCGGAACGAGGCATATAGTGGCGGTATTCCCATGAC
>NZ_LUKH01001472.1:0-1008 GCF_001593695.1 Leisingera sp. F5
CGGGCTGATCGACATCATCTCCTCGATGCACACGCCGCAGGACGAAGAAAGCAAACGGCTGCCGTTTGAAGAAGCCGCCGCCGGTGCCGTGGCGCTGGAAACCCTGCTGCCCGCAGCGCTGCGGTTGTATCATGCCGAACTGCTGGACCTGCCCACCCTGTTCCGCGCAATGTCGCTGAACCCGGCTAAACGGCTGGGGCTGGACAGCGGCCGCCTGGCCAAGGGCGCGCCTGCAGACTTGGTCTTGTTCGATCCGGACGTGCCGTTTGTGCTGGACCGTTTCAAACTGCGCTCGAAATCGCAGAACACGCCATTTGACACCCAGCGGATGCAGGGGCGGGTTGAGGCCACATATGTCGCGGGTGAGCCCGTCTACCGGAGGGACTGATGCCTGTTCTGGAAAGCTCTGCTGCCGTAATGATCCTGTGGGCGGTGATTGGCTACGGCCTGGGGTCGGTTCCCTTTGGCATGGTCGTCACCCGTCTATTCGGGCTGGGCAACCTACGAGAAATCGGCTCCGGCAATATCGGCACCACCAACGTCCTGCGCACCGGCAGCAAAGCCGCCGCGGCACTGACGCTGATCCTGGATGGCGGTAAGGGCGCGGCGGCGGTGCTGCTGGCCCGCTCCCTGGCCGGCGAGGATGCGGCGCAAGCGGCAGGGCTGATGGCCTTTCTGGGCCATTGCTTCCCGGTCTGGCTGGGGTTCAAGGGCGGCAAAGGGGTTGCCACCTTCCTGGGCCTGATGCTGGCGCTGGCCTGGCCGGTGGGCATTGCCTGCTGCCTGACCTGGCTGGCAGCAGCGGCAGCCAGCCGGATATCCTCGATGGGGGCGCTGGTCTCGGCAGCCTCAGGCGCTGTTTGGGCATTGGTGCTGGGCTATCAGCAGGCTGCAGTTCTAGCGGTGTTG
This sequence comes from Leisingera sp. F5, assembly GCF_001593695.1. NCBI lineage: Bacteria > Pseudomonadati > Pseudomonadota > Alphaproteobacteria > Rhodobacterales > Roseobacteraceae > Leisingera > Leisingera sp. F5. The sequence continues at coordinate 910 of NZ_LUKH01001472.1, forward strand.
CTGGCGGCAGTGGTTTTCATCCGCCATTCGGCCAATATCGCGCGGTTGCGTGCAGGCACCGAGCCGCGGATCGGCCAGAAGTGAGCCACGGCTGGTCGG
>NZ_LUKH01001473.1:0-1006 GCF_001593695.1 Leisingera sp. F5
CGGCATGACAGGACTGGTGATGAACACCCGCCGCGCGCCTCTGGATGACTGGCGCGTTCGCGAGGCACTGCTTTTGGCGTTCAATTTCGAATACATCAACGGTACGGTGACCGGCGGCGTCCAGCCTCGGATCACCTCCTATTTCTCCGGGTCCGGGCTTGGCATGCAGCCTGGTGCGGCCGCCGGCAAGGTCCGCACCCTGCTGGAACCTTTTGCGGATACGCTGCCGCCGGGCACTCTGGAGGGGTACACCCTGCCTCAGGGCGACGGCAGCAAGCGCAACCGCGGCAATCTGCGCAAGGCGATGAAACTGCTGGAGGACGCGGACTGGACCGTCGTTGGTGGCATTTTGCGCAACAGTGAAGGCATGCCCCTGGAACTGACCGTTCTGATCCGCCAGGGCGATGGCGAGATGAAGACAGTCGCTGAGATCTACGCCCGCGCACTTGAGCGGCTGGGCATCACGCTGAGCGCGGAAACCGTCGATAATGCGCAGTATGCGGAACGCGAGAACGCCTATGGCTTCGACCTTACCCGTTACCGCCGGGAGTTATCGCTGAGCCCCGGAAACGAACAGCGTTACTACTGGGGCAGCGACGGCGTCACTCAGCCCGGCAGCCGCAACCTGATGGGCATGGACAGCCCCGCTGCCGAAGCGATGATCGATGCCATGCTGACAGCCAAGGATCCCGAGGATTTCACTGCCGCCGTGCGGGCGCTAGACCGGGTTTTGACCGCAGGGCGCTATGTCATTCCGTTCTGGAGGTTCGATGCGGGGCGGATTGCCCATGTCAAGGAAATGCGGTTCCCGGAATACCTGCCGATCTACGGCGACCGGACCGGGTTCATGCCGGATGTCTGGTGGTATCAAACAGACTGACGCCCTGATCTGCGGCAGTCGCAAGCCGGGGCAGTTGACTTGCGGTAATTAATTCCGTATTTCGTGAATTATGGAATTAATTACCGTAGACAAACTCAGCGCCCTGGCCCACCCGAACCGGCTGGC
>NZ_LUKH01001474.1:0-1005 GCF_001593695.1 Leisingera sp. F5
TTTGTGTCCGCTTCAGGACCCCCAAATGGCCTGATGCGCCTCTTCACCGCTCTCGAAAATATGCGGCTGCACACTGCGGCTGGCGAGGGTGCCTTGCATTTTCAGGCGCATGAAGGCGCTGGTGGTATAGTGGGCGATCGAGGCGCTGTGGCGCTCCAGCGTCTGCCCGACTGCGGCCGCGTAGGCATCCTGCAGATCCTCGGCAATGCGGAAGCCGTTCTGATTCATCACCATGTTCACATCCTGGCCGCTTTTGACAAAGGCATCTTGAAGGACCCGGGTCAGGTCCTCGATGTCGCGCTTTTTCTTGACGCTCCAGCCTTCGAGGTTGAGGAACATGGTGTGGCGTGCGGCATCATAAGTGATCCGCTCCGGCAGGTTCAGGTTCAACAGGTCGTTCATCAGTCCCATCGGCTCATCCCGGAAGATGCGGGGGTCCATTTGGGTGACATTCTCGATTATCGGCTTGAACTCCATCTGGTCAAGAATATCGCGCTGCAGGTCGATGCCGGGCGCGATCTCGATCAGCTCCAGCCCCTTGGGCGTCAGCTGCAGCACGCAGCGTTCGGTCACGTAAAGCACCGGCTGTGAGCGCTGCGAAGCATAAGGACCTGAGAAGGTGATCTGTTCGATCAGGCGGACGAATTTCTTGTTGCGTCCTTCCTGGACGATGCGCAGTTTGCCGTCCTCAACCGCTACCTTCAGTCCGCCAGCGGTGAACGTGCCGGCAAAGACCACGGCGCGGGAGTTTTGCGAGATGTTGATGAAGCCGCCGCAGCCATTCAGGCGGCCCCCGAAGCGCGAGGCGTTGACGCTGCCCTCAGCATCGCATTCGGCCATGCCGAGGCAGGTGAGGTCCAACCCGCCGCCGTCGTAGAAATCGAACATCTGGTTCTGGTCGATGATGGCGTCGGCGTTGGCGGAGGAGCCGAAGCTGGAGCCGCCTGCCAGTACGCCGCCGACTGCCCCGGCCTCGGTGGTCAGGGTGATATAGGGGGTGGCCTT
>NZ_LUKH01001475.1:0-1005 GCF_001593695.1 Leisingera sp. F5
CAGCAGCGCCTGTGCGGTACAGACGTTGGAGTTGGCTTTTTCGCGGCGGATGTGCTGTTCGCGGGTCTGCAGCGCCAGGCGGTAGGCCTTGTTGCCGCGTGCATCGACCGACACACCGATGATGCGGCCGGGCATGGCGCGCTTCAGCTTGTCGGTGGTTGCCATATAAGCCGCGTGCGGGCCGCCGTAACCCATCGGAACACCAAAGCGCTGGGTCGAGCCTATGGCAATGTCAGCACCCATTTCACCCGGCGTCGGCACAGATGGTGGGCTACAAGGTGATCCCGGTCAAAGCGGACGACAGCGGCAACATCGACGTCGCCGACTTCCGGGCCAAGGCAGAGCAGCACAGCGACAACCTCGCGGCCTGCATGATCACCTACCCGTCGACCCACGGTGTGTTTGAAGAAACCGTGCAGGACGTCTGCCAGATCACCCATGATCATGGCGGTCAGGTCTATATCGACGGCGCCAACATGAACGCCATGGTGGGTCTCGCCCAGCCGGGCAAGATCGGCGGCGACGTTTCGCACCTGAACCTGCACAAGACCTTCTGCATTCCGCACGGTGGCGGCGGCCCCGGCATGGGTCCGATCGGCGTCAAGGCGCACCTGACCGAGCACTTGCCGGGCCACCCGGAATACGGCACTGCCGTGGGGCCGGTTTCAGCAGCTCCGTTCGGTTCGCCCTCGATCCTGCCAGTATCCTGGGCCTACTGCCTTCTGATGGGCGGCGAAGGCCTGACCCAAGCGACCAAAGTGGCGATCCTTAACGCCAACTACATCGCTGCGCGCCTCAAGGATGCCTACAAGATCCTCTACACCTCGGAAACGGGCCGTGTGGCGCATGAGTGCATCCTGGACACCCGTCCGCTGGCAGATGACGGCAACGTCACCGTGGACGATGTTGCCAAGCGTCTGGTCGACTCGGGCTTCCACGCCCCGACCATGTCCTGGCCGGTGGCGGGCACGCTGATGGTGGAACCGACCGAATCCGAGCCCAAGG
>NZ_LUKH01001476.1:0-1004 GCF_001593695.1 Leisingera sp. F5
GCCTGCCGCACCGCCGCGCCGGAACAGCTGATGCTGCGCCCCTGCCTGCGCTCCGGCCTTGAGGGCGGCGGATTCAGCGACTGCTTTTTCGACAGGCACATCCTGGCCGCCGGGCGGGCGCACAGCCATACCGATGCGCTCTATCTCGACAGCCGCCCGGAGCTGCCGCTTAGCGCGCCCTGGCATGAACTGGTGCTGTTCCTGCCCTGCCAGGCTTTTGACCTCAGCCTGATGCACCTGCATCTGTTTGCCCTGTAAGGCAGATCCCGCCATGCCCCTTGATCCGCCCCTCGACCTGACCGTCGCCATCCCCAGCCATGATGACAACGGCAATCTGACCCGGCTGCTGCGGCACCTGGCAGCTCTTGGCCTCGCCGAGGCGGTGATCGTGACGGACGACGGCTCCCTGCCCGCCCCTGATGCCGAAACCCTGACCCGGGACAGCGGGCTGGAGCCGGCCCGGCTGACCCTGTTGCGCCAGGACCGGGTCCGCGGCGCAGGCGCGGCGCGCAACCGGGCGCTTTTGCATGTGAAAACCCGGCACCTGCTGTTTCTGGATGCCGATGACCTGCCCGCCCGCGAATTGCGCAGCCTGTGCCAGGCGCTGGCGCAGGCGGATCCGTTCGACTTCTGCATCTTCCAGCACCACGACAGCCGGATGGCGCAGGACCGGCAGCGGGGGCAGATGCCCTTTGATCAGGATTTCTGGGTTCAGGCAGGCCTGGCCCAGGCCAGCCTGCGCCCGGTTCCGGACAGCGCCGCGCCGCTGCTGGCGCAGACCGCCAACTACCCCTGGAACAAGATCTACCGCACCGAGTTCCTGCTGGAACAGGGCATCCGCTGTTCCGAGACCCTGGTGCATAACGACATCGCCCTGCATTGGCAGAGCTTCCTGCGGGCCCGGAGCATCCTCAGCAGCGCCTGCATCGGCGTCACCCATTTCGTGCAGCCGGGCGGCAGCCGGCTGACCAACCGGCTGGACGCCGAACGGCTGCGGGTGTTTG
>NZ_LUKH01001477.1:0-1003 GCF_001593695.1 Leisingera sp. F5
CGAGGAAAAGCAGAAGGTGCTGGACGCAGGCGGGTTGTTTGTGATGGCTTCCGAGCGCCACGAAAGCCGCCGCATCGACAATCAGCTGCGCGGCCGTTCAGGCCGTCAGGGCGACCCGGGCCGTACCCGGTTCTATCTCAGCCTTGAAGACGACCTGATGCGCATCTTCGGGTCTGAACGCCTGGACAAGCTGCTGTCGTCGCTTGGCATGAAGGAAGGCGAGGCGATCATTCATCCCTGGGTGAACAAATCTCTGGAACGCGCCCAGGCCAAGGTTGAAGGCCGCAACTTCGACATGCGCAAGAACGTGCTGAAGTTCGACGATGTGATGAACGACCAACGCAAGGTGATCTTCAATCAGCGCCGCGAAATTATGGCCGCCGAGGATTTGTCTGAGATTGTCGCTGACATGCGTCACGAAGTGATCGACGATCTGCTCGACACCCACATGCCGGCAAAGACCTACGCCGATCAGTGGGACACGGCAGGCCTGCAGGAGCAGGTCCGCGAAATGCTGAGCATTGACGCGCCGGTGGCAGAGTGGGCCGCCGAAGAAGGCGTCGATGACGAGCAGATCCGCGAGCGGCTGGTTGAGGCATCTGACAAGATGATGGCGGAAAAAACCGAGGCATTTGGCCCGGAAAATATGCGCAATATTGAAAAGCAGGTTCTGCTGCAGACAATAGACAAGAACTGGCGCGAGCATCTGCTGACGCTGGAGCATCTGCGCTCGGTGGTGGGTTTCCGCGGCTATGCGCAGCGTGATCCGCTCAATGAATACAAGAACGAAAGTTTTCAGCTGTTTGAAAGCATGCTCGATTCCTTGCGTGAAGAAGTGTCCCAGCAGCTTGGCCGCGTGCGTCCGATGACTGAGGACGAGCAGCAGCAGATGCTCAAGGAAATGGCTGCCCGCCAGGCCGCGATGCAGCAAATGGCAGTCCCGCAGCCAACCGCTGCCGAAGCTTCGGCAGAAGACCCGGCACCGGGTTTCGTGGAGGATGAT
>NZ_LUKH01001478.1:0-1003 GCF_001593695.1 Leisingera sp. F5
GACAGATCCTTGGCAGTGAACGTGTCGTCGCCATCGCCGCCGGTGGCGGCATCCCCTTCGCCCACGTTCAGGCTGTCGTCACCGCTTCCGCCCTCCAGCGTGTCGGCGCCGCTTCCGCCGGTCAGCGTGTCATTGCCGCCTTGGCCATAGATCACGTCATCGCCGGCACCGCCGGAAATACTGTCATCGCCTTCTGCGGGGTCTTCAGGCGGAACCGTGAAAGTGATGTTTGAGATCGTATAGTCGGAGCCGTCGGTGCCGTCGGTCTGCAGGTTGGCCGACAGAACAAGTTGGTCAAACGCGCCATAGCCGTTGATGTCGACAGTCCCGGTGCCTGTTCCGGCGACATCTTCGGTGAAATCTCCCTGGGCGATCAGGACGCCGTCCTTGTAGATCGCCCAATGGCCTTCTTCGCCGTGACTATCGGAAAACAGGTGCTTGAAGGTAAAGCTGGCGTCGGTTGTGTCCTGATCGAAGTCGACGATCAGCTCTTCGGAAATGCCCGATGCCTTGTCATATCCAATTTGAGCGTCAACGCCGCTGTCGGAATCTGAAACCGCTCCGGCAACGCCAAAGGCGCCATCATAATAGTCAATATTGGCGGCATTGGCGGTGCCCGACAGATCCTTGGCAGTGACCGTGAAGCCGCTGCTGGTGTCGGTGACATTGGAATTATCAATACTTTCCTGGGAGTTCGCCAGGCCGGCCTCGGTGCTGCTGTCACCATAGATCGTGTCGTCGCCACCGCCGCCTTCCAGGCTGTCGCCGCCTTCACCGCCGAATACCATGTCGTCGTCCGCACCGGCATCAACTGTATCATCGTCGGCGCCGGCCTCAACCGTGTCCTGATTGCCCGAGGCGCCGCCGCCGCTGCCATTGTCGATCTGATCGCCGTCGCCATCGGTGTAAGTGCCGTCGATACTGTCAGAACCGCTGGAGCCCTCAACCGGCCCGTCGGTGTCTGTATAGGCGGGTGGGTTGTCGGCGCTGGCTGAGCTGAAGG
>NZ_LUKH01001479.1:0-1003 GCF_001593695.1 Leisingera sp. F5
AGACACATAAATGCATCCGCGACGTGACCCTGGGAGTCGATTCCTTTGGCTTCAATGCCGCGATTGCCAAGCTTTACGCCTTCACCAACACCCTCGCCAAATCCAAGGCAGGTGCCAAGGTGCAGAAACAGGCGATCATGACCCTGGCGCAGCTGATGGCGCCGATGACCCCGCACCTGGCCGAAGACATCTGGAACCACCAGGGCGGCGAAGGCTTGTGCGCCACCGCGCCCTGGCCGGTTGCAGACGATGCCATGCTGGTTGAGGACACCGTCACCCTGCCGATCCAAATCAACGGCAAGCGCCGCGGTGAAATCGAAGTCGCCAAGGATCTGGACAAGGCAGAGGTTGAAAAACGCGCCCTGGCACACGAAGCTGTGCAAAAGGCGCTGAACGGCGCCGCCCCGAAAAAGGTGATCGTGGTGCCGGGCCGGATTGTCAATGTCGTTGCTTAACCGCAGAACCCTGCTGATGGCACTGCCCTTGGTGGCAGCGGCCTGCGGCTTTACCCCGGTGTACGCCCCTGGCGGCACCGGCTCCGCTCTGCATGGGCAAATCGAGGTTCAGGCGCCGGAGGAGATCAAGGGCGCCACCGGCACCGACGCCTACTTCCTGGTGCAGAATCTGGAGCAGCGCCTGGGCCGCGGTGCCAGTGCTGCTTACAAGCTGGATCTGACACTCAGCACCCAGGAAGAAGGCCAGGCAATCACTGCGGGCAATGAGATCACCCGCTATTCGGTGATCGGCAGTACTGGATTTTCACTGACCCGCTTGTCGGATGGCAAGGTAACTTCCAGCGGCACAGTGCAGAATTTCACCGGCTACTCCGCAACTGGCTCCACCGTGGAGACGCTGGCAGGTGAGCGTGACGCCCATGAACGGCTGATGGTGATCCTGGCCGATCAGATCACTGCGCGGATTCTGGCGACCGCGGATCTCTCCGCTCAGGCGGAATGAAGCTCTCTCCGCGTGAAGCTGACGGCTATTTCGCCAAGCCTGACCC
>NZ_LUKH01001480.1:0-1003 GCF_001593695.1 Leisingera sp. F5
CCCCGAGGATGAGGCCCTCGCCAGCTTGCGCGATGCCCTGAACGGTGCGGAGGATGGGGAGATCTTTGCAGAGCGCCGCAAATCCGAAGCGCTGTCCTTTGATGACGGGCGGCTGCGCAGCGCCAGTTATGATGCCTCCGAAGGCTTTGGCCTGCGGGCGGTGAACGGTGATGTAGCCGGGTATGCCCATTCTACCGACGTCTCCATTGCGTCGCTGAAGCGGGCGGCAGAAACGGCCCAGCTGGCGATCGGAACCGGCGGCGGCACCTATTCGGATGCACCGCAAGCCACCAACGCCAAGCTGTACACCGATGCCGACCCGATCAGCGCCATGCCGTTTCCAGTGAAGGTGGAGACCCTGCGGGAAGTCGATGCCTATGCCCGTGACCTGGATCAACGCGTGGTTCAGGTATCTGCGTCTTTGGCCGCCTCGCTGCAGGAGGTGGAAATCCTGCGGGCGGACGGAACACGGGTGCGCGACATCCGCCCGATGGCACGGTTCAACGTGTCGGTGATCGTCGAAAAGGACGGCCGCCGCGAGGGCGGCTCGGCCGGCGGCGGCGGGCGGCTTGGGCTTGACGGGCTGGTCGACCCTGAACACTGGCACGCCCAGGTGCAGGAGGCATTGCGGATCGCGCTGGTGAATCTGGACGCGGTTCCGGCACCGGCGGGCGAGATGGATGTGGTGCTTGGCCCCGGCTGGCCCGGCATTCTGCTGCATGAGGCGATCGGCCACGGGCTGGAGGGCGACTTTAACCGCAAGGGCTCCTCGGCCTTTGCAGGTTTGATGGGCCAGCAGATTGCCGCCAAGGGGGTCACCGTGCTGGATGACGGCACCATCCCGGACCGGCGCGGTTCGATCACGGTGGACGACGAGGGCACCCCCAGCCAGAAAACGACGCTGATCGAGGACGGCGTGCTGGTCGGCTTCATGCAGGACCGCCAGAACGCGCGGCTGATGGGGGTCTCTCCCACCGGCAACGGGCGGCGCCAAAGCTATGCC
>NZ_LUKH01001481.1:0-1002 GCF_001593695.1 Leisingera sp. F5
TGATGTCGAATGCCTATCAGCAGGCCCAGTACGAGCAGGGAAAATTCTCGGTCGAGGCACTGTCGGTTGGCCAGTTTTTTGCCGCCGCACTGGTGCCTGGACTGGTGCTGGTGGTGCTGTATCTTCTTTACATCCTGGTTAGAGGCATGCTGCGGCCACAGGACATGCCCTCCGCCCCGGAGGAGCTGGCCCGTCCCAGCGGACGCCAGGTCATGCGCGCTGTGGTGCCGCCGATCCTGCTGATTTTCGCCGTGCTCGGTGCCATCCTGGGCGGTGTCGCCACTCCGACCGAGGCCGCATCGGTAGGCGGCATCGGTGCCTTGCTGATGGCGGGAGCGCGTGCAGGGGGACCGTCCCGGCTGATCCTTTCCGGTGCCGCCGCGCTGATCCTGCTGGGGATTCTGTCAGGGGTTCATCCGGTCCGTCTGCAACGCAGCGACCTCAGCGAGGCCGACCTCGCAGCGGGGCTGTTCTATGCGCTTCTGGCCGCGGTCGCAGCCATTGCCGTTTTGGCCGCCCTGCGCAGCGGCTTGAAGAAACGTATTCTTCATGAAGCGGTGACGTCGACAACAACCATGACCGCAATGATCTTTGCCACTATCCTGGCTGCGGGCATGTTCTCGCTGGTTTTCATCGGTCTGGGCGGTGAGGAACGGGTGGCGCATATCCTTGGCAACATGCCGGGTGGCCCGTCCGGCGCATTGCTGTTCTGCATGCTTTTCATCTTCGTGCTCGGCTTTTTCCTCGATTTCGTCGAGATATCGGTCATTGTGCTGCCGCTGGTGACGCCTGCCTTGATTCTGATGGGGCACGATCCGGTCTGGCTGGGCATCCTGATCGCGATCAACCTGCAGACCAGCTTTCTGACGCCGCCGTTCGGCTTTTCGCTGTTCTACTTGCGCGGCGCCGCACCAAAGGAGGTCACCACCCGTCAAATCTACCAAGGGGTCGTGCCGTTCATTGGCCTGCAGGCGCTTGGGGTGCTGCTGGTCTGGCTGATCC
>NZ_LUKH01001482.1:0-1002 GCF_001593695.1 Leisingera sp. F5
GGTAGCCCCAGACAAAATCCGCCATCTCCTGCTGGGTTTCGTCGGTGAACACCGCTGCCGTGTACATCAGCAGCATCTCGTCGTTCTGGCTGCCGGTGGGCCAGAACGCCAGCACATCCGGCGGGCTGTAGGTCGGTCGGTCCCAGCTGGCGTTGGCAATCGCCACCTCGGTTTCGCCGGTGGCCGGATCAACCCGGTAGATGTCATGCCCCGCAACATAGACCTGGCCGTTGCGGTCGCTGGCCATCAGGGTGGAGCGGCGCGGGGCCTCGAAGACGGCTGAGGGGGTGGCTTCCAGCCCGGCGCTGGCGTCATAGACGGCGAATTCCGGCTGCATCACCTCGTAACGGTCGGTCAGTTTGCGCACCGGGTTGCGCACCGTGTAGATCTGGCTGCCGTCCTTGGAGACGGCAAGCGAGGCCAGCGAGCGGCGGCTTACGTCGCCGTCGGACTGGGCGGCGTGGAACACTTTCTCGCAAGTCCCGATATTGACGCCCACCACGTCCTGCCAGTGGTTCAGCAGCACATAGGCAATGCGGTTGTCCGGCGACATGGCGATGACGCCGGGGGTCACATTCGCCCCCAGATCGCAGTCGGCCTTGACCGAGCGGGTATCAGCGTCAAAGACATAGAGGTTCGAGGGCCGGGCCACCGTCACCAGAAGGTCGCCGGCGGCCAGCGGCAGGGCGGAGGCGCAGAACGCGGCTGCAGCAAAAAACGCGGTTTTCATGATGCGGGTCTCCTTAGGTTTCGGCGTCGGTGGGGTAGGTGGCGCCAAGCGCGCGCCAGTCCTTGGCGGCATTGGGTGCGCCTTCGTCCCAGTTCTGGTGATTGACCATGATGTCGGGCACCTGCGCGGGCCACCAGCAGGGGTCGGAGCAGCCATAGAGGTCCGCCTCCATCGGCTGGCACAAGGCGGCAAGGCCGCCGAAAGGATCGACCTCCCAGCCGGGATCGAAGGTGGTGGCGCAGCCGGCGGTTACGGTCTGCATGGCGCGGACC
>NZ_LUKH01001483.1:0-1001 GCF_001593695.1 Leisingera sp. F5
ACTTGCCATAGCGCAGCGACACCAGCGGCGCATATGAGGCTTCGGCAGCATATTCGATGGCAACCGGTTCGGTCCGTTCCGTGCCGGTGGCCAGCGGAACCAGGTTCTGGCCGTCGGTCCAGGGCTCGATTTCAGTGATATCGACACCGGCCAGCGCGCCCAGCGTCGGAGTGACATCCAGGGTGGAGACCGGGGTTTCAATGAGGCCCGCTGGCAGGTCCGGCGCCGAGATCATCAGCGGCACGCGGGAGGAGCCGTCATAGAAGCTCATCTTGAACCAAAGGCCCCGCTCGCCCAGCATGTCGCCATGGTCGGAGACAAACAGGATGATCGCCTCTTGCCTTGTGGTTTCCAGCACATTCAGGATCTCGCCGATCTTGTCATCCAAATAGGAGATATTGGCGAAATAGGCGCGGCGGGAGCGTTTGATGTCTTCCTCAGAGATGTCAAAGCTGCGCCAGTCGTTGGCGTCAAAGATCCGCTTGGCGTGGGGATCGTGGTCCTCGTAGTCCATGGCGGGGACTTCGGGCAGCAGGTGCTCGCAATCCTCATACAGATCCCAGTATTTCTTGCGCGCCACATAGGGGTCATGCGGGTGGGTAAAGCTGACGGTCAGCGCCCAGGGGCGGTCGTCCAGCCCGCGCGACAGCTCATAGAGCTTGGCGGTAGCGTTGTAGGCAACCTCGTCGTCGTATTCCATCTGGTTGGAGGTTTCCGCCACCCCTGCCCCGGTGACGCTCCCCATGTTGTGATACCACCAGTCAATGCGTTCACCGGGCTTGCGGTAGTCCGGGGTCCAGCCGAAATCAGCCGGGTAGATGTCGGTGGTCAGGCGGTCCTCGAACCCGTGCATCTGGTCGGGGCCGACAAAATGCATCTTGCCTGAAAGGCAGGTGTAGTAGCCCGCGCGGCGCAGGTGGTGGGCGTAGGTCGGGATATCACTGCGGAACTCAGCGGCATTGTCATAGACACCGGTGCGCGACGGCAGCTGGCCGGACATG
>NZ_LUKH01001484.1:0-1001 GCF_001593695.1 Leisingera sp. F5
CCGTGAGGCCGCGCGGGCCTATCTGGCGGCGTTCTCCGGCAATTCCGCCGGGCCGGTGGCCCCCAAGGCGCTGTTTGAGCTGGGCTCGGCACTGGGCCGCCTTGGCCAGACCGATCAGGCCTGCGTCACGCTGACCGAGGTCGGCGTGCGCTTTCCGGGTGCGGCAGAAGAGGCCGAGGCCGCGGCGGAAATGGCCAAGCTGGGCTGTTCTTGACGGGCGCGCGGCAGAATATCCTGCCCCTGGTGCGGAGCCAGTTCCGCTCCGCCCTTCCTGACCGGCTGGGAATCGCTGTCTCGGGCGGCGGTGATTCGATGGCGCTGCTGCATCTGCTGCACGACTGTTTCGCCGGCGGCGAGGTCGCGTTGTTTGCCGCCACTGTGGATCACGGGCTGCGTCCGGAAGCAGCAGCAGAGGCCGAAGCCGCGGGGGCGGCAGCAGCCCGGCTTGGCATCAGTCATGAGGTGCTGCGCTGGGAAGACGGGCCGCAGAACGGCAATCTGCAGAATCAGGCCCGCGAGGCGCGCTATGATCTGCTGACCGGCTGGGCACGGCGCCACGGCATTCCGGTGCTGGCACTGGGCCACACCGCAGATGATCAGGCTGAAACGGTGCTGATGCGGATGGCGCGTGCCTCTGGTGTGACCGGGCTGTCGGGGATGGCAGAGCGGCGCACGCACAACGGCGTGACGCTGCTGCGGCCGCTGCTGGATGTAACCCGTTGCGAATTGCGGGACTATCTGGAAAGCCGCGGCATTGCATGGTCCGAAGACCCGAGCAACGAGGATACCAGATTCGAACGGGTCCGGGTGCGCCGGGCGCTGCAGGAATTGGCGCCGCTGGGCCTGACCCCCGCGGTTTTTGCCAAGATTGCCCGCAACATGGCCAAGGCGCGTGAAGCGCTGGACTGGTATGTGTTCCTGGCCGCCCGCGACTTGGCGCATGTGCAGGCGGGCGCTGTTGCCCTGTGTCAGCGCAAATTCCGCACTTTGCCCAGTGAAAT
>NZ_LUKH01001485.1:0-1001 GCF_001593695.1 Leisingera sp. F5
CAATAGACCCGGTTGGTGAAGGACTTGCGGCTGAGGTGGTCCGCCGCCCAGCTCGGCTCCCACGGCGTAAGGTACGGCTGGCTCTGCAGCCGCAGCGCCGCCCAGCCGTGAAAATCCGCATGCACCGGCGGCCTGAGGGTCAGGCGCTCGGTTTCAATGCGGACCTTTCGGCGGTTCAGCAGCATCAGGCGGCGCGCCTCTCCTGCAGCCTCTCCAGCGCCGGGGCGTCTGCAACCGGGCCATAAAGCGCAAGAGCCGCCGGTGCGGAAACCGCCATCTCCTCGGCCATGCCGCGCACATCCTTGGTGGTCACAGCCTCAATCCGCTCAACCGTGTGCTCCAGCGACGGAACCTTGCCCCAGATCTGCACCAGCCGCGCCAGACGTTCCGCCCGGTTCGACGGGCTTTCCAGCCCCATCAGCATCCCGGCCTTCATCTGGGCGCGGGCCCGCTCGACCTCGGCCTCGGTCATGTCGTCGGCGGCGCGTTTCATCTCGTCGATGGTGATGCCTGCCAGTTCCTCCAGCTGCTCGCCAGAGGTGCCGGCATAGACCGTCATTGCGCCGGTATCGGCATAAGACCCGGCCTGCGCAAAGATCGTGTAGCACAGACCGCGCTTTTCGCGCACCTCCTGGAACAGCCGCGAGGACATGCCGCCGCCAAGCGCGCTGGCGTAGATCTGCGAGGTATACATCGACTGATCGCGATAGCTGGGGCCTTCAAAAGCCAGCGCGAAATGCGCCTGCTCCAGATCCTTGACCTGCCGCGCCTCGCCGCCGGTGAACCGCGCGCCTTCAGCGGTGAAATCGGGCTTGGCTTCCATGTGGCCGAACAGCCGCTCAGCCAGTTTCACCAGCATTTCGTGATCCACGCCGCCAGCTGCCGCCAGGATCATCTGGCCGGGGCCGTAATGCTCAGCCACGAAACTCCGCAGATCTTCGCGGTTGAAGCTGCTGACACGCTCTGCCGGGCCCAGGATGGTGCGGCCCAAGGGCTGGCCG
>NZ_LUKH01001486.1:0-1000 GCF_001593695.1 Leisingera sp. F5
CGAAATCGTTCTCGAACCAGCCCACCGATTGCCGCAGCACGTGTTTATGCGACCGCCAGCGGATCAGCGTGCCATAGTTCGGCAGGATCGCGTTGTTGAGCAGAACCACGTCCAGGAACTGGATCAGCGGCCGCAGCATCAGGATGAACAGGGCAACCAAGGTCAGCTCGGTCCCATAATCCTCCCACACCTGCTCAGGCGTGCCGGACATGATGTCCACCACCCGGCCCAAGTAGTAGATCAGCCCGACCTCGATCGCGGCGACAATGACCGACATCAGCGCAGTCAGGATAAAGACGGTTTTGAACGGTCTGGAATAGTCGCGCAGGAACGGCCACAGCCGCGTTGGCGGCGTGTTGGTCTCAGGGTAGGCGCAATAAGGGTCAATGAGGTTTTCAAAGAAGCGAAACATGCGGGTGCTCCAGGCGTTCGAGCATTATTTTGGAATACAGATGAAGACAGCGGGCCGCCCATAGGCTCCGACGTCCAAACGGGCAAAGTCTCAGGCGTTAGAGAAGCCAAATCCCGTAATACATCAGCATTCCTCCCGTCATGTGGTGACTGCCTATCGCGTACGCAAGATTTTTTATTTTGTCACCCCCCAAGGTTGTGACGCTGCTGACACTCTGTGTCAGTGGAGGGAGGCGAGCAACTGTTCCCGGCTGAGCGAGAAGCCCGAGGCAATCCAGTCCGCCTCCAGCTTCCGCAGCATCGCCCCTAGTTCCGGGCCTTTGCAATCCGGCAACAGATCGCGGGCTTTGACTGGAAAAACAGCCTTTGCGCCCAGCGCGATATCATTCTCTAAATTGCGCAAAACCGGTTGTTCCAGCAATGCAGACCGCAACAGCAGCACATCCAGCGCCTGTTCCGCTCCCAATCGGTAGCCCAACTCTTTTGCCCCGGCTGTGCCAGCCGCAGCTTCGCGGATCGCCTGCAGGTGAGAGGCCTGCGCCTTGCTGAGCCGCAACGCCTCCTGAAGGCCCTCCCCCCCGAGCACGGC
>NZ_LUKH01001487.1:0-1000 GCF_001593695.1 Leisingera sp. F5
ACAAAGTTTTGGTAATCTACAAAACCGCTGGCGAAGCAGGTGCCAAGGCCGGCATTGAACGGCTGGAAGCCACTGGCAATGTGGTGCTGGTCAGCGGCCCGGACGCCGCCGAGGCACAACGCGCTGAATACACCATCGACCAGGGCACCATCGTTATGACCGGCAATGTTCTGCTGAACCAGAAAAGCGGCACCCTGGCCTCTAACCGACTCGAGGTGAGCCTGACCTCAGGCACCGCCAAAATGGCCGGCCGGGTGAAAACAATCCTTAACCCGGACGGCGGCAGCAACTGATGGCGAAGCCAGATCTGACCGTCACCGAAGGCTCCTCCGGGCTGCGTATTGAAAGACTGCGCAAATCCTATCGCAAACGGGTAGTGATCCGGGACGTGTCGATGTCGCTGAACCGGGGTGAGGTGGTGGCCCTTCTGGGGCCAAACGGGTCCGGCAAAACCACCAGTTTCTACGCCATTGCAGGCCTGGTCTTTCCCGAAGCCGGCACTGTCAGCATCGACGGCCAGAACGTCACCGGCTTGCCGATGTACCGCCGCGCGCGGCTGGGCATCGGATACCTGCCGCAGGAGATGTCGATCTTCCGCGGGTTGTCGGTCGAGGACAACATCTCTGCCGTTCTGGATATCTCGCAAAAGCACGAGCACAAACGCCGTGAGCGGCTGGAAGAGCTGCTGTCCGATTTCTCGATCGAACACCTGCGCCGCGCGCCCGCCCTCGCGCTGTCAGGCGGTGAACGGCGCCGAGTCGAGATTGCCCGCTGCCTTGCCGCAGATCCGAAATACCTGTTGCTTGACGAACCCTTTGCCGGCGTTGACCCGATCTCGGTCGGCGATATCCGCCACTTGGTTGCCGACCTCAAGAAACGCGGTATCGGCGTGCTGATTACCGACCACAACGTGCGCGAGACCCTGGAGATCGTGGACCGGGCCTATATCCTGCATGACGGCCAGGTGCTGATGTCCGGCAGCCCTGAGGAAGTGGTTGAA
>NZ_LUKH01001488.1:0-1000 GCF_001593695.1 Leisingera sp. F5
CCGGCGTTGATCCCGAACTGATCAGGGCGCGTTATAAGAAACGGAAAAGGGGCCCCAAGCGGGCCCCTTTGCTTTTTTGCCGGGGGAGGGGCGCTGCCCCTCTGCGCCCTTGGCGCATTCACCCCGGAGTATTTTTGACCAGAAAGAAGCTGGGGATCAGGCGAACTGGATCAGATCCCAGCGGTTGCCGAAGGGATCGCGCCAGACGGCAACGGTGCCATAGGGTTCATGCCGCGGCTCTTCCTCGAAGGTGACGCCCTGGGCCAGCATTGCGGTATGATCTCGGACGAAATCGTCTGTCGCCAGAAACAGGCCGACACGGCCGCCGAACTGGTTGCCGATGGCGGCCTCCTGATCCGGTCCTTCGGCACGGGCCAGGATCAGACTGCCCTGGCTGGCACCCGGCGGCAGGATGCGGATCCAGCGTTTGCGGCCCTGATCGATATCCTCGGCCAGCAGCCAGCCAAGCCGGCCGCAGTAAAAGGCGATGGCGGCGTCGTAATCCGGCACTACCAGGGAAATGGCATGAATATGCTGCATCAGCGGCTGCGGTGGATGGGCTGTTCAGGCAGCTGGATATTGGCGACCTGTTCGGCAATCGGATCGGTGGACAGCGGATGCCCGGCGGCCTCGAACTCAGACGGGTCGGACATCTTTTTCCATTCGCTGCGGTGATAGATTTCCAGGCCTGAGAACTTGGCCTTATAGCTCATCTTCTGGCTGCCCGGCACCCAGTAGCCGAGGTAGACATAAGGCAGCCCGGCCTCGCGTGCGATGGAGATATGGTCGAGGATCATAAACGTGCCCAGCGAATTCTGCTGCTGATCAGGGGCGTAGAAGGAATAGACCATGCTGAGCCCATCCTCCAGCACATCGGTCAGCGACACCGCCGTCAGCTGGTTGCTGCCCGGCACAGCATACTCCACCACCCGGCTGCGCACCGGGGTTTCCTCGATCATTGCGGCGTATTCGAAGACATCCATATCGGCCATGCCGCCAT